>JAVRPF010000417.1:0-3826 GCA_032162385.1 Mycobacterium sp. | reverse complement strand
AGTACTGGTGCCATTCTTTGGCAGTCGACGGTTCGACGAAGAACTCCATCTCCATCTGCTCGAACTCGCGGGTGCGGAAGATGAAGTTGCCAGGGGTGATCTCGTTGCGGAAGCTCTTGCCGATCTGACCGATGCCGAACGGCGGCTTGCGGCGCGACGTCGTCACCACGTTGGCGAAGTTGACGAAGATGCCCTGCGCCGTTTCGGGCCGCAGGTAGTGCATCCCCTCCTCCGTCTCGATCGGACCGAGATGGGTCTTGAGCATCATGTTGAAGTCGCGCGGTTCGGTCCACTGCCCGGGGTCACCCGTCTCCGGGTCGCGGATGTCGGACAGCCCGTTGGCCGGCGGCTTACCGTGTTTGGCCTCATAGGCCTCGATGAGATGGTCTGCGCGGTAACGCTTGTGGGTGATCAGCGACTCGACCAGCGGGTCATTGAACACCTCGACGTGACCGGAGGCCACCCATACCTCACGCGGCAGGATGATCGCGCTGTCCAGGCCGACGACGTCGTCGCGGCCGGTGACCACCGACCGCCACCACTGCCGCTTGATGTTCTCCTTGAGCTCGACGCCGAGCGGACCGTAATCCCACGCCGACTTCGTGCCGCCGTAGATCTCGCCGGACTGATAGACCAGACCACGGCGTTTCGCCAGGTTCGCAACCGTGTCGATGATGGACGCCACGGGTCAACAGCGTAGCGAGGTCCCGGACCGCGATTTACCGCCGCGTTGACATGCACGATCATGCATGTAATCTGACACCATAATGAAAACGATTTCCAGTACGGCCGCCGACGCCGATGTCGAGGAACACCGGCACCACGGCACGCCCGCCCGGGAACTTCCGCAGCGCGAGGTGCTCGACACCGCGGGCGACCTCCTGCGGGCCTTGGCCGCGCCGGTTCGCATCGCGATCGTGCTTCAACTGCACCAGGCATCGTGCTGCGTCCACGAACTCGTCGATGCGCTCGCCGTGCCGCAGCCGCTGGTAAGTCAGCATCTGCGCATTCTGAAGGCGGCCGGCGTGGTGGCAGGCGAGCGCGCGGGCCGCGAGGTGTACTACCGCCTCGTCGACCATCACCTCTGCGAGATCGTGCTTGCCGCGGTGGCCCACGCCGGTGAATACACCGAGGCACGTTCCCGGTGAGCGGTACCGCTCCGGCCGTTCGGTCCACCCGGCAGCGGGCGGCCATCTCCGCGCTGCTGGAGAACCGCGATGAATTCCGGTCGGCCCAGGAACTACACGACGAACTGCGACGGCGCGGCGATGGCATCGGCCTGACCACGGTGTATCGCACGCTGCAGTCGATGGCCGCCGCAGGACTGCTCGACACTCTGCGCACCGACACCGGTGAGTCGCTCTACCGCCGCTGCTCGGAACACCACCATCACCACCTGGTGTGCCGCGCGTGTGGAACGACAGTCGAGGTGCAGGGCGGTCAGGTCGAGAAGTGGACCGCCGAGATCGCCATCGCGCACGGCTTCTCCGACGTCAGCCACACCATCGAGATATTCGGCCTCTGCGCGGAGTGCGCCAAGACCGGATCGTCAGGCGACTAGCGCCGCGCGGACGTCCGCGCCGGTGGACAACACCATGAGGATCAACGTGCGCAACGCATCGTCGGTCAGCCCGGCCGCCGGAAAGTTGTAGCGCAGCAGCACGTCGGCCACCTTCTTGGCGGCCGACCGGCGCGCCGTGGACTTGGCGGACGAGCCGTTGGCGGAGGTATCGACCAGTTTGGCGACGAGTGTCACCGTGCCCAGCATCGTCTTGGTGGCTTGATCGCTGACGAGTTCACGGGTCTTGTTCGTCAGTGGCAGATCCCACGCCAGCGGCTGGGTGAGCGACACCATCTCCAGGCCCTCGGCGATCGTCAGGACGCGCAGGGAGGCCACGATACCGTCCACGGTCACCGTCAGCGCGCCGTCGGATTCCTCGACGACGGTCATCACCTCGCGGAGTGCCGACGTCAGCTGCTGCAGGAGGGTTGGCATCATGCCCTGCCGCTCAAGCACATCATTCGGCCCTGCCGCTCAAGCACATCATTCGGCCCTGCCGAAGCGACGGTTTCGGTTCACGTACTCCATGCACGCCTCCCAGAGGTCGCGGCGATCGTAGTCGGGCCACAGCTTGTCCTGGAAGACGAACTCGGCGTACGCCGCCTGCCACAACAGGAAGTTGCTCGCCCGCCGCTCCCCCGACGTCCGGATGAACAGGTCGACGTCCGGGATGTCGGCCCGGTGCAGGTGCTTGGCGAAGGCGGCCTCGGAGATCCGGCCCGGGGTGACCTTGCCGTCCACGGCATCCTGCGCGAGTTCCCTTGCCGCCTCGACGATCTCGGTGCGGCCGCCGTAGTTCACGCAGTAATTGATCGTGATGACGTCGTTGCCGACCGTCATCTGCTCGGCGATGTCGAACTCCTTGATCACGCTGCGCCACATCCGCGGCCGGGAGCCGACCCAGCGCATCCGCACGCCCATCGCGTTGAGGTTCTCCCGGCGGCGCCGCACCACCTCTCGGTTGAAGCCCATCAGGAAGCGCACCTCCTCGGTGCTGCGCTTCCAGTTCTCGGTGGAGAACGCGTACACCGTGAGGTGCTTGATGCCGATTTCGATGGCGCCGCAGGTGATGTCGATGAGCACCGCCTCGCCCATCTTGTGGCCCTCGGTGCGGCCCAGGCCCCGCTGGGTGGCCCAGCGGCCGTTGCCGTCCATCACGACCGCGACGTGGTGGGGCACTTGATTCGCGGGGATCAGCGGCGCCGACTCCTTCGAGGTGTGCTGCGGAGGGCGCGAGAAGGGACCGTTGGTCTTGGGTGGCAGATCGGGGAAGAGCACCGGCCAGCTGGACGTGTCCGGGAACATCGGATAGTCGTCAGGCGCCGGGGGCAGCTGTGGGTAGGTGTCCTTCTTCGCCCGATGCCCATCCCGCTTCAATGCCATGGGCAATATCCTGCCCGAATAGCGCCGCCCGTCGATCAGCGACCGTGGTATCGACCCGATAGACCCGTTCGACCAGCGGCAACGTCCGCAACTGCCGTTCGAGATGCCATTGCAGGTGCGCGGCCACCAATCCGCTGGCCTGGCTGCGGTGCGACGACGGGGATGCCTCGGCCGCTGCCCAGTCACCGTCGTGCAGTGCGGCCATCAGCTCCATCACGCCCTGCGGCGGCGTGACCGAACCCGACGGGCGGCAGTGCACGCACACGCTGCCGCCCGCGGCGACGTGGAACGCGCGATGCGGGCCGGGCGTGGCGCAACGGGCGCATTCGACGAGCGCGGGCGCCCATCCGGCGATGCCCATGGCCCGCAGCAGGAAGGCGTCCAGCACCAGCTCCCGCGGCCGGTTGCCGTCGGCCACCGCCCGCAGTGCACCGACGGTCAGCCGGTGCAACGCCGGCACCGGGGCGTGCTCCTCGCCTGCCAGCCGCTCGGCGGTCTCCAGCACGGCGCACCCGCAGGTGTAGCGGCCGTAATCACTGACGATGTCGCTGGCGAACGCGTCGATGGCCTGCACCTGGGTCACGATGTCGAGATTCCGGCCGGGGTGCAGCTGCACGTCGATGTGCGCGAACGGCTCCAGCCGGGCACCGAACTTGCTGCGGGTGCGGCGTACGCCCTTGGCCACGGCACGGACCAGACCGTGCTCGCGGGTCAGCAGGGTCACGATCCGGTCGGCCTCGCCGAGCTTGTGCTGGCGCAACACCACCGCCCGATCCCGGTACAACCGCATTGACACAGTCTCCCATTGCGGGGCGACAACGTCGGTGAGGCTTACCGGTGTCCCGGACCGATATCCTCGGTGCCAACATGGCTGAGTTCTCT
>JAVRPF010000416.1:0-2942 GCA_032162385.1 Mycobacterium sp. | reverse complement strand
TGCGTCGGTCGATCGCCTCCACGCTCGCCGCGCACGCCCCGGTCGACGCGCCGGCGACCTGGGTCCTGGAGAACCACGACGTCACCCGCGCCGTGACCCGCTACGGCCGGGCGGACACGTCCTTCTCCTTCGAGGCGAAGCGCGAAGGCACGCCCACCGACCTCGCGCTCGGCACCCGCCGGGCGCGGGCCGCGGCGCTGCTGACGATGGCGCTGCCCGGATCCCTCTACATCTATCAGGGCGAGGAGCTTGGGCTTCCCGAGGTGGACGTGCCGGCCGAGCGCCGCGAGGATCCGATGTACTTCCGTTCGGGCGGCGTCGACCCCGGCCGCGACGGCTGCCGCGTGCCGCTCCCCTGGTCCGGCGACCGGCCGCCGTACGGATTCAGCCCCGACGGAGCGCGCGCGACTTGGCTGGATCAGCCGGCCGACTGGGCGGCACTCAGCGTCGCCGCACAGTCCGCCGACCCCGACTCGATGCTCTCGCTGTACCGCGCCGGACTGCAGCAGCGGCGCAGGCGCCTGGCCGGCGCCGATGCGCCGTTCGAGTGGATCGCCACCCCGCCTTCGGTGCTCGCCTTCCGCCGCGGGCCGCGCTTCGCCTGCTACGTCAACTTCGGCTCGGAGCCGGTAGCCCTACCGTCCGGCGCGAGCGTCCTCGTCACCAGCCACCCACTCGAAGGAGGTCGACTGCCGACGGACGCATCCGTGTGGCTGGACCAGGCATCTCAATAGCAACCGGTACCCGGGCGACAGCCCGGGACCACGAACAAGGAGTGACGATGAAGCCAGCGCGCCTCAGCGCCTCGATCGCCGTGCTTGTCGCGGCCAGCCTCTTGGCTGCGGGGTGCTCCAGCTCGAAGTCGAAGACGACCAACACCGGATCGTCTGCCGCGAACAAGCCCGTGACGATCAGCGTCGCCTCCTTGATCCCGGGCAGCACGAAGGAGGCCACCCAGCAGTTCAACAACCAGGTGGCCCAGTTCGTGAAGGCGAACCCCACGATCAAGGTGAAGTCCGTCCAGTACCAGTGGACAGGGCCGACCTTCGCGGCCAAGCTCGCTGCCGGCACGCTGCCGACGGTGTTCACCGTGCCGTTCACCGACGGCCGGACGCTGGGCGAGAACGGCCAGCTCGCCGACCTCACCAAAGAGGTGAAGGCGCTGCCGTACTTCACCAAGTTCAACCCCGGCGTCATCGCCGAGGGAACCACGTCCGACGGCAAGGTGATCGCCGTCCCCACCGCCGCCTACGCGCAGGCGCTGCATTACAACCGCAAGCTCTTCCAGCAGGCCGGCCTCGACCCGAACAGCCCGCCCAAGACCTGGGACGAGGTGGTGGCCGACGCCAAGCAGATCACCCAGAAGACCGGCAAGGCCGGCTTCGCGGAGATGGGCAAGAACGACAACAGCGCGGGTTGGATCTTGACCACGCTCGCCTACTCGCTCGGCGGCCGGATGGAGGAGGGCACCGGCAAGGACGCGAAGGCGACGCTCGACAACGACGCGACCAAGCAGGCGCTGCAGATGCTCCACACCCTGCGGTGGGACGACAAGGCGATGGGCTCGAACTTCGACTGGGGCTGGAGTGACATCAACCAGGCCTTCGCTGCCGGCCAGGTGGGCATGTTCGTCAACGGCTCGGACATCTATACCAACCTCGTCCAGGCCTCGAAGATCGATCCGAGCATCTACGGCGTGACGACGATCCCCGTCGCCGCCAACGACCAGGCCGGCGTCCTCGGCGGCGGCACTCTCGCCGCCGTCCGTCCGGATGCCAACGCCGCAGAAAAGGCGGCCGCGGTGAAGTGGATCGACTTCTTCTACGAGCAGCCGCTGATCGACAAGACCCAGGCGATGCGCAACGCGCAGACGCTCATCGCGTCCAAGCAGCCCGTCGGCGTACCGGCACTGCCGGTGTTCGACGAGACGCAGTACAAGCTGGCCAACACCTGGATCAAGTCGTACATCAACGTGCCGCAGGAGCAGATGTCGCCGTTCACCACCGGGATCTTCGACCAGAAGCTGATCCCCGAACCCGCGGCGTCGACCCAGAGCGTTTATCACGCGTTGGATTCGGCGGTCCAGGCCGTGCTCACGAACAAGAGTGCGAACATCGACCAGCTGCTCAAGACCGCCAATGGCGTGGCGCAGAGCGCGATCCAGCAGGGCAAATAGCGCCCTGAAGACGCCGGGTGGCCGGGGGTGCACGCAGGCCCCCCGGCCGCCCGGGCTCGGCCCGCGGGAACGGCGAAGGGGAACCAGCAGGTGTTGATGACCAGGCAGCAGGCGGTCCGCGCGGCAGGCGGGCGGCGGCGGCGGCGCACTCCGGCGACCTGGGCCCGCAACGGTGGCGTGACCAACCTGCTGTTCATGCTGCCGATGCTGGCGGTGTTCGGCGCGTTCTCGTGGTACCCGATCGTGCGCACGGTGACGATGGCGTTCCAGCACACCAACCTGGTGCAGCCGGCCGAATGGGTGGGCTGGCAGAACTTCCGCAACGTGTGGAACGACCCGATCTTCCCGACCGCCGTGAGGAACACCCTGTGGTTCGCGGGGCTGGCGCTGGTCTTTGGCTACCCGCTGCCACTTGCCGCTGCGGTGCTGATGAGCGAGCTCCGCCGGTTCCGCGGCATCTTCAGCATCCTCGCCTACCTGCCGGTCGTGATCCCTCCGGTGGTGGCGGTGCTGCTGTGGAAGACCTTCTACGACGGCGGCTCGAACGGCGTGTTCAACACCGTGCTCGGCTGGGTGCATCTGGGACCGTACCCCTGGTTGCAGTCCTCCGACTGGGCCATGCCGTCGCTGGTCCTCGAGTCGACCTGGGCCAACGCGGGCGGGACGATCATCATCTACCTCGCCGCGTTGACGGGCGTGAACGCCGAGCTCTACGAGGCGGCTTCCGTCGACGGTGCGTCGATCTGGCGCAAGATCTGGCACATCA
>JAVRPF010000415.1:0-3295 GCA_032162385.1 Mycobacterium sp. | reverse complement strand
GCTGAAGGTGCGCGGGGCCGACACCCACAATCTGCAGGACGTCGACGTCGATATCCCACTTGGCGTGCTGGTGGTGTTGACGGGCGTAGCCGGCTCGGGCAAGAGCTCGTTGATCGATGACTCGGTGGCCGGGCAAGACGGGGTAGTGACGGTCGACCAGGCCCCGATCCGCGGCTCGCGGCGGAGCAACCCGGCGACGTACACCGGACTGCTCGACCCGATCCGAAAGGCGTTCGCAAAGGCCAACAATGTGAAGCCGGCGTTGTTCAGCTCCAACTCCGAAGGCGCCTGCCAAACCTGCAACGGAGCCGGCGTCATCTACACCGAGCTGGGTGTGATGGCCACCGTGGAATCCACTTGTGAGGAATGCGAGGGCAAGCGGTTCCAGGCCTCGGTGTTGGAGTACACCCTGGGCGGCCAGAACATCGCCGAGGTGCTGGCGATGTCGGTCATCGATGCGCTGGAGTTCTTCGGCGAAGGCGAGGCCGGCACACCGGCCGCCCGCAAGATCCTCGAGCGACTCGCCGATGTGGGCCTCGGCTACCTATCCCTTGGTCAACCGCTCACCACACTGTCCGGTGGCGAGCGGCAGCGGCTCAAACTGGCCACCCACATGGGCGACAAAGGCGAGATCTTCGTCCTCGACGAGCCGACGTCGGGCCTGCACCTCGCCGACGTCGATCAGCTGCTCGGTTTGCTCGACCGGCTCGTCGACTCTGGCAAGTCGGTCATCGTCATCGAGCACCACCAGGCGGTGATGGCGCACGCCGACTGGATCATCGACCTCGGCCCCGGCGCCGGCCACGACGGCGGCCGGATCGTCTTCGAGGGCACGCCCGCCGACCTCGTGGCGGACCGTCCCACTCTCACCGGCGAGCACCTCGCGGCCTACGTCGGGTAGGCAGGCGGCACGGGGTGACCCCAGCTCGGTCATCCAATGTCGGTCGTGATCACTCTGCTGACGCTTCGTCGGGGTTGAAACCGAGTCCCCGGCCGCGCTACCTAGCCGCTGTCTCCGTCGTTGCCAGTGTTGCCGTTTTGGGCGCTCCCGATGCCTCCGGGACCGCCCGCACTGCCGGGGGGCATCGCCGCCGCCGGTCAGGAGCAGGGGCCGGTCAGCCCCATTCGTGGTTCATGACTCGGGAATCGACCGCCGCCTCGACCGACCGCACTTGGCGTTGCCTGCCACGGGAAGCCGCGATCAGCACCAGCGCCAGTCCGGCGGTGACCGCGCCCGCGACGAAGATCGTCACGAAGGCATGCTCGGGCGATCGCGTTTACCCCTGTGGCCACGCCGGTCTCGCCGCCGTCGACCTCGCTGACCACCAGTGCCGGCAAGGCGCCGTACGCCAGACTGATGTAGCCGTTGGTCCATATGCCGGCGACGATCACCTGCCAGGGCTGCGAGTGCGCCAGGGCCAGCCACAGGAACCCGACGATGCCGGTCAGTGCTCCGCACACGAGAATTGGTCGGGCGCCGAACCGATCGATGAACTTGCCGCTGAGGGTCGCGGTGACGAACCCTGCCAGCGCACCGGGCAGCAGGTACACCACGCTGGCGTGCAGAACCGATGCGCTGAAACCATATCCGGCGGTCGCACGGTCGATCTGGACGAACTGCGTGAGGCCCAGGAAGCCGAAGTACAGACCCATGCCAACGAACACTGTTTGCGAGATTGGTCAACAGCACCGGCCGGCGGGTCAGCATCGTGGTGGTAACCAACGGGTGCGTCCGCCGGCGCTCCCACCCCCACCATGCGACCAGAACGATCACGCCGACGGCCGCGGATCCGATCGTGGCCGGCGCCGACCAGCCCCACGAATTGCCTTGAGTGATCGTCAGAAGCATCGCCGACAGTCCAGCGGCCAGACCGGCTGCGCCCAACCAATCGATCGTTCCGTCAGCGCCTCCCGTCTGCGACGGGATGGCCGCCAGCGCCACGGCGATCACGAAGATGACGAATCCCGTCGTCAGCCAGAACACCCGGTGATAACCGGCAGCGCCGTCCATCAGCAGGCCCGTGACGACGAGGCCGGCTCCGCCGCCGAAGCCCAGCGTGCCGGACAACACCGCGAGTGCGCCGACGACGTGGCCTTCGGGGAGTTCGTCGCGAAGGAGTGCGGCAATCGAACAGGCGGACACCAACTGGTTTCAGACCCTGCACGGTTACCTGGTCGAACAGGGCATGACCGAACAGCAGGCCGACGATTTCTTCCGCTCCATCGTCGCCAACGGCGCGGTGGTGAAGGGACATACCGAAATGCAGACGTTCATCGCCGCCGGTCAGTACGCGGTTGGCGCCGACTGCTACACGTACGTGACGGAATCGCAGAAAGCCGCTGGCGCGCACACCGACTGGCGGCCGGGGGTCAGTCCGGCGATCATTCAGCCCAATGGTGGGGCGGTGATGAAAACCGCCGCGCACCCGGCCTCGGCTGCACTGTTCTACCGGTGGATCCTCACCGACGGTCAGGAAATCCTCGCGCATTCCGGCAACACAGCGGTGACGGAGGCTGACGTCGACCACGGCATACCGCTCGACATCGATGGGTATGCCGCCGACGCCAAGGGCTGGAGTACCCGCTACGACAACATTCTGGGGAGTCGGTAATGCCCTTCACTAGTTGGCGCGGCACGCTGGGTCTGATCAAACCCACTCATCGGCCAGGCTCGTTGGAGGAGACGATCCGTCTACTCCCTGAGGGTATTGGTGTGGTGCCGGTGACGATCGGGTTCAAGGCCGGTACCGCAAGGGAATTCGCGGACGGCTTACCCGCGATCGAAGCCAAGGTGCGTGAGCTCGCCGATATCGGTGTCGATCTGATCGGGCCGGGCGGCGGTCCACCGTTGATGGTTCATGGTTATGCGGGTGAACGGACTCTGCTGGACAAGTGGGAGGCCACCTATGGCGTGCCTGTGGTGTCCACTGGAGTCACCCAGGTGCGGGCGATGCGTGCCCTGGGCGCGCGAAGGATCGTGGGTATCACGTATTTCTCGGGATCGATAAACGACGTCTTCAGCCGTTACTTCACCGACGCCGGGTTTGAGGTCTTGGCGATGGAAAGGATGGAAGTCCCGTTCGACCGCGTTCAAATGCTCTCGCAGCACGAGGTATACGCGCACGCTAAGCGGACGTTCATTGATCACCGCGACGCCGACCTCGTCTATCTGATGGGCGGTGGGTGGCGAACTCTCGATATCATCGAAACCCTCGAAACCGACCTTGGCGTTCCGGTGCTGCACACCGTGCCGGCCAGGGTCTGGTCGACGCAGAAGGCATTCCTCGTTGGTGAG
>JAVRPF010000414.1:0-7294 GCA_032162385.1 Mycobacterium sp. | reverse complement strand
GCGGGCGAGGTGGCCAAGCTGTGGCCGTTCGCCGACCTGTCGCCGTTTGCCGCCTTCGCGTGGGAGGCCCGCGGCGGGTACGGCGACGCGTATCAGACCGCGCAGGCGTTCGCGGTGTCGGCCCGGGCCGCCGGGGTGCGGGTCCGGCAGGGCACCGCGATGACCGATCTGCTGCTCGACGGCGACCGGGTGACGGGCGTACGACTGACCGGCGGCACCGAGGTGGCGGCGGGCACGGTGGTGGTCGCCACCGGCGTATGGACCCGGGAACTGCTGGCGCGCTACGGAATCGATGTGCCCATCCGGGTGGTCCGCGAGCAGATCGTGATGATCTCCCCCGGCGTCGACATCGGCCCGGTGCCGGTGTTCTCCGATCTGGTCTCGCTGCAGTACATCCGGCCGGAGCCCGGCGGCTCCGAAGCCAGCACGGTGCTGTTCGGCAACAGCGACCTGTCCCACGTCGAGGATGCCGACCCCGACGACTACCTCAACCGGGCCACCGAGGCGTTCGTCGACCTCACCGTCGACCGGGTAGGCACCCGCTTCCCCGGCTTCACGGGCGCCGCCATCACCGGCAGCTACGCCGGTTGCTACGACGTCACCCCGGACTGGAACCCGGTGATCTCCCGCACCGGGATCGACGGGCTGCTGGTGGCCGCCGGGTTCAGCGGGCACGGCTTCAAGATCGCGCCCGCGGTCGGCAGACTGGTGGCCGATCTGGTGGTCGACGGCCGCAGCGCCGATCCGCGCATCCCGGAGACCGACTTCCGGTTGTCGCGCTTCGCCGAGAACGACCTGTTGACGACGCCGTATCCGTATGTCGGTGCGGGCGAGATGCGCTAGCCGCCAAAGATAAGGATAGAGACTGTAGCCGTGACCGACGTTCCGCTGCTCCGCAACAAATCCGGCACGGCCCGCGATCGTGATCCGCGCGAGCCGGTCGAGGAGCTGGAGTTCGAGGCGGCCATCGGGCGCAACGTGCGTCAACTGCGCCAACAGCAGGGGCTCACGGTGGCGGAGACGGCCGCTCGGGTCGGCATCTCCAAGGCGATGATGTCCAAGATCGAGAACGCCCAGACGTCGTGCAGCCTTTCCACGCTGGCGCTGTTGGCGAAGGGCTTCGACGTCCCGGTGACCAGCCTGTTCCGTGGTGCCGACGTCGAGCGGCCCGCGGCGTTCGTGCGGGCGGGTACCGGTGCGCGCATCGTCCGCAACGGCACCCGCGAGGGCCACGATTACGAGTTGCTCGGCTCGCTGCGCGGTGAGCACAAGCGGCTGGAGTGCCTGCAGGTGACCTTGTCGGCGAAGAGCCAGACCTACCCGCTGTTCCAGCACCCCGGCACCGAGTTCATCTACATGCTCGAAGGCGTCATGGACTACAGCCACAGCCGTTCGGTGTACCGACTGCACCCCGGTGACTCCCTGCAACTCGACGGCGAGGGCGCCCACGGCCCGGTGGATCTGATCGAGGTGCCGATCCGCTTCCTGTCAGTGGTCGCGTTCCCCGACTCCCAGGTCTGATCAGGCTCCCAGGTCTATCAGGCGTAGAACTTCGCGGCGGCGGCAGCCACGTCCACCGCGGCGTCGCAGTGGCCTGGTCCGGCGTCGACCACCACGGCCGGGCGGATCACCACCTCCCCGGTGACGACGAAGTCACCCCCGACCAGCTTGCGTCGCAGCGCGGCGCCGACGAAGGTCGCGGCGGTACAAGTTCCCTGATCGACGTACACCTCCACCCCGTCGCGGTCGAGGCGCGTCCGGGTCTCCGTGGCCAGGTCGTAGGCCTGCGGTTCCAGCGACAACTGAAGCGGCGTGGCGTCGAAACCGATGCGCTGCAGGACGAAGTCGCATTGGTACGGGCGGGAGCCCTGAGTGTCCCAACGCTCGACCTGGCCGCGCAAGGCCGCGAGTACGTGACACGGATCGTGTTCGGCGACCTCGGCGGGGTAGGTGGCGACGGCGTCCCGCAACGGCACGTGCAGCGTGGCCAGCCGCGGCGCGAGCGCCCGCACCAACCGCTGGACGAACTCGCAGTTGCCGTCGGCGATCAGCCCGATCCGCACGAACGGCCGCTCGAGACCGCGCTCGGGTGGCGCACCCGGCAGCCGGGACAGGTCCATCGGCAGCAGGTAGTCACAGGAGCCGGGGTACGCCTCGTACACCGGGAGGCCGGCGGCCCGGAAAACGACCGGTTGGCCGTCGACGTGGGTCAACGTCAGTTCCACGCTCATGTAGCGACGCGCGGCCTCACCGGGCACCTTGACGTCGGCGTCGCATTCGTCGAACGCGAACAACGTTCCCACCGAACCGATTTCACCGATCTTCGCGAGATCCTCGCGGGTCAGCAGGCCGCACGGATCGATGCGGCGGATCGCGCGCAGGTACGCCAGCGCCTCGACGTCGCCTGCGCTGACCGGCAGCCCGTAGGTGGGGACCGCCCCCGCGAAGAAGGCCGCCGGGTCCACCTCACGCGATCCGACCCGCGCCGCGCCGTCGACCGGCCCGGCGCAGCCCGTGACGATCGCCAGAATGGCAAGCAGACCGGACACCAGCCGCCTCACCAGGCCAGTCTGGCATAGCCGCCTGCCAGCCGGGTTTTGGCGGGGCGGGCCTGCGGAGTAGAGTCCGATCCGTGCAGCGGGTGCTCCTCCTCGGACGCCGCGACGGGGTCTGATCCAGACTGGCCTCCCGTCGCGGGTGTTCACGATGCGCCGGTCTGAAGTAAATTCCAGACGAATCCGGAGCAGGAACCGTGAACAACCCCAACCCCCATTCCATCGACGCCTACACGTCGGTACGTACCATCAGCACCCCAACGGGTGCGCCCAGTCCCGGTCAGCCCGCGTGGAACACCCAGCGGGCGACGTCGATGCCGGTCAGCCGATATCGCACCTTCGCCGAAGAGGTCGAGGCGGTCACCCTGTCCGACCGCACGTGGCCGGATCGGGTCGTCGAGACACCGCCGATGTGGTGTGCGGTGGACCTGCGTGACGGCAACCAGGCGCTGATCGATCCGATGAGCCCGACCCGCAAGCGTCGGATGTTCGACCTGCTGGTCCGCATGGGCTACAAGGAGATCGAGGTCGGCTTCCCGTCGGCCAGTCAGACCGACTTTGACTTCGTCCGGGAAATCATCACCCAAGGCGCCATCCCTGAAGACGTCACGATCCAGGTCTTGACCCAGTGCAGGCCCGAGCTGATCGAGCGCACCTTCGAGGCCTGCGCAGGCGCGCCGAAGGCCATCGTGCACTTCTACAACTCGACGTCGATCCTGCAACGGCGGGTGGTGTTCCGCGCCGACCGCGAGGCGGTCAAGGCCATCGCCACCGAGGGCGCTCGGCTGAGCGTCGAGTGGGCCGCGAAGGACCCCGGCACACAGTGGCGCTTCGAGTACTCACCGGAGTCCTACACCGGCACCGAACTGGAGTACGCCGTCGAGGTTTGTGATGCCGTGAGCGCCATCATCGAGCCGACGCCGGAGCGGCCGCTGATCATCAACCTGCCCGCCACCGTCGAGATGGCCACGCCGAACGTCTACGCCGACTCCATCGAGTGGATGAGCCGCAACCTGGCCCGCCGCGACTCGATCATCCTGAGCCTGCACCCGCACAACGATCGCGGAACCGCGGTCGCCGCAGCGGAATTGGGCTACCAGGCGGGCGCCGACCGGATCGAGGGCTGCCTGTTCGGCAACGGTGAGCGCACCGGCAACGTATGCCTGGTGACGTTGGGCCTCAACCTGTTCAGCCGGGGCGTCGACCCGCAGATCGACTTCTCCAACATCGACGAGATCCGCCGCACCGTCGAGTACTGCAACCAGTTGCCCGTACACGAGCGGCACCCGTACGGCGGCGATCTGGTGTACACCGCGTTCTCGGGCAGTCACCAGGACGCCATCAACAAGGGCCTGGACGCCATGAAGGTCAGCGCCGACGAGGCCGGCGAGGATGTCGGAGACATCCTGTGGCAGGTGCCGTACCTGCCGATCGACCCGAAGGACGTCGGCCGCACCTACGAGGCCGTGATTCGGGTGAACTCGCAGTCCGGCAAGGGCGGCGTGGCCTACATCATGAAGGCCGACCACGGACTGGCGCTGCCGCGACGCCTGCAGATCGAGTTCAGCCAGGCGGTCCAGAGGATCACCGATGGTGAGGGCGGCGAGGTGGCCCCGAAGGAGATGTGGGACGTCTTCGCCGAGGAGTACCTGGCCCCGGTGCGGCCGCTGGAGCGGATCCGGCAGAAGGTCATCGCCTCCGAGGTGGACGGCGGGACCGACACCATCACCGCGACGGTGAAGATCGACGGTGTCGAGACCGAGATCACCGGTGCAGGCAACGGTCCGCTCGCCGCATTCGTCGACGCCCTGGGCAGCGTCGGGTTCGACGTGTCGGTGCTCGACTACTCCGAGCACGCGATGTCGTCGGGCGAGGAGGCGCAGGCCGCCGCCTACGTCGAGGCGTCCGTCGGCGGCCAGACGGTGTGGGGCGTTGGCATCGCGACCTCCATCACCACCGCTTCGCTGCGGGCCGTGGTGTCCGCCGTGAACCGTGCCGCCCGCAACTAACCGAGGACGGCCGTCAGCAGTCGGTCGATGAGGCCGGCGGGGTCTTGCGCACCCGGCCGGTCCTCGGTGAAGGTCAGATTGCTGTAGGCCAGTCCGTTGAGCAGTCGGGCGAGTTCGCCGACCTGCTCCTCGCTGGGCGCCAGCCCCGCCGACTCCAGGATCACCGCCGCGGATTTCATTGCGGCGGCCTGGATCTCGCTGAGGAAGGGCCGCAGTTCGGGGTGCCAGACACCTTCGTTGAACAGCTCGAAACGCGCCAGCTGACGACGCCGCTGCACAGGGTCGGAGCGGGCGTCGACGACCATCCGGGTCATGAGCGCCGCAGTCCGTCCGAGTGGTTGGCCAGCGCGACGGCGTGCCCGTGTACGCGTACCCCGCCGACCCGGTGACACCGCCGGTGTCGGTGATCCGGCTGCACCCCGGCGGCCTGCCCGAGAAGGGCCGACACATCCACGATTTTCCGATCCTGGCCTACCTCTCCGAGAGTGGATCGGTGTACGTGGTCGCGGCCGGTGAAACGATCGACCCGGCCTGGGCCAGTGAGCGGGCCGACGGCATCGGCGTGTTCTTCGATCCCGCAGCCTTCAACGAGGGCGCCCGCTCGCCCTGGCCGACGTGGCGGAGCCATCCGCTGCTGTTCCCGTTCCTTCACGGTCACACCGGCGGACTGCTGCATCTTCAGGTTCCACCGCATCGGAAGCCCTTCTGGGACAACGCCATCGGGTCGATAGAAGCCGAACTCCTGGACCGCCGGGAAGGCTACCGGGGGGCGGTGCTCGCGCATCTGACCCTGGTACTGATCGACCTCGCGCGCATGACGGACGACGTGGTCGGTGACCTGCGCCGCAGTGGCGAACCGCTGATCGCCGACGTCTTCGCGGTGATCGATCGCCGCATCGCCCAGCCGCTGTCACTGCGGGACGTCGCCCGCGAACTTGGGCTGACCCCGGGCCACCTGACCACCGTCGTTCGCCGCCGCACCGGGCGCACCGTGCAGGAGTGGATCATTGAGCGCCGCATGGCCGACGCCCGCGCGTTGTTGGGCGCCACCGAGCTGTCGATCTCGGAGGTCGCCCGGCGCGTCGGCATCGCGGACGCGGGGTACTTCTCGCGGCTGTTCCGCACCACTCACGGCGTCTCGCCGCGGAGCTGGCGTGCTTAGAAGAGGGTGAACTGGTCGCCGGTCAGCGTGGCGTCAGTGAACTCCTCGAGCCCAGTGCCGCCGACCACGTGCTCCAACAGACTCATGAAGTCTGCGTCGCCGACCAGCGGTACACCCATCTCACCTGCCAGATAGCCACGGCCCTGGTCGGGGCTGGTTTCGTCACAGATCACCAAGGACGTCTGCTGATCGACTGCCTCGGTGTAGGCCAAGCCCGCATGCAGAATGCGCTCGATGAGCTCTTCGTAGGTGTGCGCGACCTCGGCCGACAGCGCCACCGCCATGCCCTCCACCAGCGGTCGGCCTGCGATGAATCGCCCCGGATTCTGATACGGGCACGGCAGCCGCGCCGCGATCATCTTCAGGGGCCGTAGTTCGTCGTGAGTGACCTGACCGTTGGGCCAGGTGCGCCGCTGCACCGGGCGCACCGGCAACCAGGCCTTGCGGTCGTGGGCTCCGGCCAGCGCGGGCTTGAGGATCTGCGCGAGGACCAGTGCGTCGTCGAGCGCATCGTGCGGGCGCATCTGCGTGATGCCCCAGTGCGCGGCCACGGTCTCGAGTCGAAGGTTCTCGATGCCGAGGTGCAGGCGGCGGGTCAGTTCCACGGTGCACATCACGGTGTCGACCGGCAGCTCGGCGCCGACGAGTTCGGCTTCGGCGGTCAGGAAGGAGTAATCGAAGCCCACGTTGTGCGCCACCAGCGTTCGGCCCCGCAGCACGTCGTTCAGCTGGTCGACGATCTCGTCGAACGTCGGCTGCCCCTCCAACATCTCGGTGGTCAGCCCGTGTACGTGCGTGGGCCCGGGATCGACGCCTGGATTGAGCAGGCTGGAGAAGCTGCCCTCGACGTTGCCGTCATCACCAAGGGCCAGCGCCGCAACGCTGACGACGCGTGCCTGCCCCGGCCGAAAACCCGACGTCTCGACGTCGACGACGGCCCAACCCGCGCCGGGCTCGCTCGCCGGCCGACCCCAGGAGCCGCTCAGGCGGCGACATCCGGGATCGTCTTGGCTCACAATTCGAGGATGGCACGGTCCTCCGACAACGCTGGACCAGCGACGCCGCGTGTCGCCCCTCTACTTTTGCCGTTGCGAGTGAGTGATCTTTAGTGTTTTACGGCGGCCCCGACTGGGCCGACGACGCTAGTGGGTTCCTCGTAGCGTCGAGGTTGATGGATGCACAGTCATTACGCTGATGCGATGACGAACAGTCGGCGCATTGCCAGTGTTCGGCCCATCCGATGTCCTGCACATGCCCGCAGGCATGACAGGTTTTCGACGACGGGAACCACCGGTCCGCCGTCACCAGATGCGACCCGTACCAGCCCGCTTTGTAGGACAGGTGGCGCCGCGGCGTTCCCAAGGCCGCATCCGAGAGTCCACGCCGTCTTGCGCGGGCACCCGGTAGGCCTTTCTGCCGCAGCATCCCGGCCGCGTCCAAACCTTCGACAACGATCCGGCCGTGAGTTTTGGCCAGTCTCGTGGTCAGGACATGGAGGTGGTGGGTGCGGACATCGTCGACCCGGCGGTGCAGCCGGGACAGTTCAGTGCTGCGTTCCCGGTAACGTC
>JAVRPF010000413.1:0-3329 GCA_032162385.1 Mycobacterium sp. | reverse complement strand
GTGACGTGGTCAGCCGGTGGCATGGCGTGCCGTCGAAGTAGCCCTGCTGCGCGAGGCTGACGAAGCTGTTGACGGTGCACGGCGACTTGGCGTTGTCCAGCAGTAGGCCGATCGGACCCTCGTTGGTGACGACCGTCGCGTCGATCGTCGCCGGCGTGGTCGATACCCGGCCGGTCCGCGGCGGCGTGTTCGGCTTGCTCGCCTTCTCCGTGGTGTCCGGGTACTGGCAGTTGGACCCCAGCGTGGCAGGCGGCCTGAACGTCGGCAGGGTGCTGTCGGGCATCGGCGAGCCGGTCGGACCCGGGTAGTCCAGGTTGGGCCTGAAGGGCACTCCCAGCCGATTCGTCATCTGTACCGCCAGGGCCGCGAATACGATGGTGGCCACCACGACCAGCACGGTAAGGACGGTCAGCAGATAGCTGATCACCAGCCCGGCGATCGCCAGCCCCCGCCCCTGCTCCCCAGTACGCCTGATCTGCGACAGCGAGACGTGCCCGAACACGATGCCGAGGGGCGCGAACAGGAACGCGCAGATCAGCGATGCGATCGCCATGCCGTTCGTGGGCCGCGGCTGGGGGTAACCGTAGAAGCCGCCCGACGGGCCGTACGGCGCTGGAGGAGGCGGCGGTGGGTACTCGCCGTACGAGGGTGGGATGGTCACAGTGACATCGCGCCGAATGCGGCGTCAGTCCAGCTGGATCGACTTGACCTGCACCGGCAGCTTCGGCTTGCCGTCACCGCCTCCGCCGTCGACGCCGGCCGCGGCGATCTTGTCCAGCGTGGCAAGGCCCGTCTGATCGATGGTGCCGAACACGGTGTAGTTCGGCGGCAGCTGCGAGTCCTGGTAGACCAGGAAGAACTGGCTGCCGTTGGTGCCCGGTCCGGCGTTGGCCATCGCCAGCGTCCCGCGCGGGTACAGCACCGGCTGTTGCAACCCCGGGTTGTCCGGCTGGTACTGGTTGGTCGGGTACTCGTTGGCGAACTGGTAGCCGGGTCCGCCGGTGCCCTGCCCGGTGGGGTCACCGCACTGCAGGACGGCGAGCCCGCCGGTGGTGAGCCGGTGACACGGCGTGTCGTTGAAGTAGCCCTGCTGCGCCAGGTTGGCGAAGCTGTTGACGGTGCATGGCGCCTTGGCGTTGTCCAACTGCAGCCCGATGTTGCCCTGGTTGGTGCTCATGCTGGCGCTGACCTGCGCAGGATCGGTCGGCACCTTGCCGGTGCGCGGCGGATTGACCTTCTTGCTGGCGGCCTCGGCCGCCGGGTACTGGCAGTTCGCGCCGAGATCGGCGGGCGCGGTGAACGGTGGGAGCTTGCCGTCCGCCGGGGGCGTCGGCAGCGCCGAGGTCGGCGAGGTCGGGGCCTCCGCAGAGGCGGTGTTGCTGCTCGAGCTCCGGTTGGTGACGATGACGGTGGCCACCACGGCCCCGATCAGCAGGATCGCGCCGACCGCCGAGCCGATGATCGCGAAGAGTCGCCGTCTGCGTGCCTGGGCTGCCCTCCGCTCGAGCTGCCGCTCGAGTTTGCGCTTGGCCGTCGCCCGCCGCTGTTCGTTGGTCGGCACCGCAGCAGTCCTCCTCGTGATCGTCTTGCTCAAAGTCGGCACCGAGTGTGCCAGGCAATGCTGAGCCTAGGTGCCGCGACCCACGGGAACGCGAGGTGGGAAACTGGGCGACGTGTTGCTCACCGGGTTTCCTGCAGGGATGTTGCAGTGCAACTGCTACGTCCTCGCGCCACGGGCCGGGTCCGACGCCATCGTCGTCGATCCGGGCCAGCGCGCCTTCGGGCCGTTGCGGCGCATCCTCGACGAGAACCGGCTGACCCCGGCGGCGGTGCTACTGACCCACGGCCACATCGATCACATGTGGTCGGCGCAGAAGGTGGCCGACACCTACGGCTGCCCGGTGTACATCCACCCCGAGGACCGGCACATGCTGATCGACCCGATCAAGGGTTTCGGTCCGCGGCTGGCGCAGGTCGCCTTCGGCGCGTTGTTCCGCGAACCCCGCCAACTCGTCGAGCTGGACCGCGACGGCGACAAGATCGAGCTTGGCGGCATGACGGTTACCGTCGACCACACCCCGGGCCACACCAGGGGGTCGGTCGTCTTCCGTTTCACCGATGGCCCGACCGACATGGCGTTCAGCGGTGACACCCTGTTCAAGCAATCCATCGGCCGCACCGACCTGCCGGGGGGGAGCGGCCGCGACCTACTCGGCTCGATCTTGACAAAACTGTTGGTGCTCGACGACGACACCGTGGTACTACCGGGGCACGGTCCGAAGACCACGATCGGCGCCGAGCGTCGTACCAACCCGTTCCTCGAAGGTTTGTCGTAAGTGACTGAGTTTCAGGCGCCCAAGGGCGTCCCCGATTACCTACCGCCCGAGTCCGCGCAGTTCGTCGCGGTCCGCCACGGTCTGCTCGAGGCTGCGCGCGTGGCCGGCTATGGCTACGTCGAGCTGCCGATCTTCGAGGACACGGCGTTGTTCGCGCGGGGCGTTGGCGAGTCCACCGACGTCGTCAGCAAGGAGATGTACACGTTCGCCGACCGCGGCGAACGGTCCGTCACGCTGCGGCCGGAGGGCACTGCCGGGGTGATGCGCGCAGTCATCGAGCACGGCATCGACCGCGGGCCACTGCCCGCCAAGCTGGCCTACTCCGGCCCGTTCTTCCGCTACGAGCGCCCGCAGGCGGGCCGCTACCGGCAGCTGCAGCAGGTGGGTATCGAGGCCATCGGCGTCGACGACCCGGCGCTGGACGCCGAGGTCATTGCCGTCGCCGACACCGGGTTCCGGTCGCTCGGGCTGGACGGCTTCCGGCTCGAGATCACCTCGCTGGGCGACGACACGTGCCGCCCGCAATACAGGGAACTGTTGCAGGACTTCCTGTTCAAACTCGACCTGGACGACGAGACTCGCGCACGCGCTCAGTTGAACCCGCTGCGGGTGCTCGACGACAAGCGACCCCACGTCCGCGAGATGACGGCCGACGCACCGGTGATGCTCGATCACCTGTCCGACGTCGCCAAGCAGCACTTCGACGCGGTGCTGGCGCACCTCGACGTGCTCGGCGTGCCGTACGTGATCAACCCGCGGATGGTGCGCGGGCTGGACTACTACACGAAGACGACGTTCGAGTTCGTGCACGACGGGCTCGGGGCTCAGTCGGGGATCGGCGGCGGCGGCCGCTACGACGGACTGATGCGACAGCTCGGCGGAAAGGACCTGTCCGGCATCGGGTTCGGGCTCGGCGTCGACCGCACGATGCTGGCGCTGAAGGCCGAGGGCAAGACGGTAGGGGCCACCAGCGCGGTCGACGTGTTCGCGGTG
>JAVRPF010000412.1:0-9200 GCA_032162385.1 Mycobacterium sp. | reverse complement strand
TCGGACGCAACCAGTCGTAGAACTCCGAGTTTCGCACCAGAGGCATTAACTCTGTCCCTGTTCGCACGACCCCGACAGGACCCCGCTCAGCGGCCGCGGCCACGCGATCTAACCGGTAGTAGTACTTGCGGTAAGCCTGGTCGGATTCGACGGAAAGGGTGGAGTTGTACCAGGAGACACTGTCGGGGATCAACAACGCCCCACCCGTTCCGTCGAGTAGGTGCTGGATCTCGCCGATGGCGGCTTCCCAGTGCTGCGGTGTGACCGCCGCGGCGTAGATGCTAGCGACTAGACGCGAGAAATCCTCAACCGTGACCATCGCCCGGTCCTCGATTCAGTGGCTGGTACCCGCATCGGGAACCTCCCTCGCCGTGAGTCTCCGAGACGATCGCCGTGAGTCTCCGAGACGATCGCCGTGAGTCTCCGAGACGATCGCCGTGAGTCGCCTAGAAAGCGTAGTCGCATCTCATCCGTATAGATGAGGTATTGGGCGCCGCGTGGTGCTTTTCTCAACGAGACGGTGTTCCAAGCCGTGACTCCCCCGCAGGAGCCACCAACCATCGGGAGGCAGCCGGACATGTTGCATCTACTGTCCAAACCCGCGGCGCCCGCTGTCGGGCCAGCTTTCTCTCCGGTCAGCGGCACGCGACACGCCTCGACACCGGCTGTCATCAGCGAGCACGCAACGACTCGCCGTCAATGGCGTGCCACACGATTGACTGCAGCAATCAGCCGCATCCACTTTGGGCTGCCCGAGCCGCGACCGCGTTATCCGCGGCGTGAGGCCAGCTATTTCGAGGGGGCGCGGATGTCTCGGCAGATGGACCACCTATGACGGGCACCATGCCGACTCGTAAAGGGGGCGGTGGCGGCCCGCTCCCCTGGACTTCACCCCCGTTCCCCCAGACCGTCCGCGCCCGTCGCGGCCGAAATATCGGATACGCACGAAGGGAGTTGACGAATGTCGGAGCAGACCGATCAGAACGTCGAGCACATCAAGAAGGGTTACGAAGCCTTCGCCGCGGGTGACGTCGAAACGCTGATGAGCCTGTTCGACGACGACATCGAGTGGATCCAGCCGGGCGGTAGCGCGGTCAGCGGTACCTATCACGGCAAAGGCGAACTCGGAGACTTGCTGAGCCGGTTGGCCGTGAAGTCGCCGACGATCAAGCCCCGCCGCATCCTGGCCGACGGCGACATGGTCGTCGTGCTCAGCGACACGACTGCCGGCGGCGAAGCAGCTCAAGACGCCGAGGTGTACACACTCCGCAACGGCAAGACGGTACGGGCGGAGCTGTATGGAGACACGGCGATGATGGAGCGCGTATACGGCAAGAAGCAGGTCGCGGCACGGTAGTCATGTCTGCTCAGGATTTACGTTGACGAAGGCCTTGCCGTAGCCGGTCGACCCGCGAAAGTTGACCCGTAGCACCGCATAACCGCGATGGGCGAGAAGATGCGTTTCGGGGTTGAAGCCCCAGCTGTCGCGTGACCACGGGCCGCCGTGGACGAGCAGGACCAGCGGCAGCCCTTTTCGGCTCGACCCCGTCACGGTGGGCGCGGTGGATACCGGCTGAGACAAGGCTGAAACCCACAGGTCAGAATCGCGTTGGGGGACAGTTGGGGGACAACGGATCTTGCGGATCAGTGCTTTGGCAAAGGAAAGCGCTTCCGTGGTGGGTGTTCGGGTTCAATGAGGTCATGGGCTCAACCCGGGCAATCCGGAACTGGACGTAGCACTGGCCTCTCCGGGCCACCACTCAGCCTCGGCGAGCAGGCTCAGTCTTTCTACCTCGTGGGCGGCGAAGTTGATTAGTGGTTGAGTGCTGGGTCTGAGCCGGAATGGCCATGGATTTTCAGGACCCGCTTTACTTCTGCGCGCTCCTGGACTGTCAGCGATGCAGTCCTGCGCATCACCGATGAACCTCTGCGGTGGGTGATCTGCCCGATTGGCGGAACCGTCTTGAACGCTATTGGCCTGTCCATAGTGGCTTTTGCTTCGCCAGGAAAGCTTCGACGCCGATCTTGAAGTCGCGGCTGCCGTAGCATTCCTCGACGAGATCATCGCCGTCGGGGAGGTTGGCGGCGAGAAGGCGGTTAGCGCTTTCCTTTACCACGCGCATAGTCACCGGAGCGTTGGACGCGAGCTTTGAGACGAGCACGCCGACGCGCTCGTCGAGCTTGTCGGGTTCGGCGATCTCGGTGACGAAGCCGCAGGCGCGTGCCTCCTCGGCGTCCAGGACTTCCGCCAGCATCAGGACGCGCTTGGCGCGGCCGAGGCCGAAGGCGGCGATCACACGGGCGGTGTTGGCCATCGACAGGCAATTGCCGAGGGTGCGGGCGATCGGGATGCCGAACCGGGCGCTCGGGGTGGCGATGCGGAAGTCGCACGCCGCAGCAATCGCAAGGCCGCCGCCGAGCGCCCAGCCACCGACGATCGCGACGGTCGGGACCGGCAGGCCAGCGATCTGGCCGATGCGGGCATCGATGGTGGTCTCGTAGGTGAGGCCGTCCTTGCCGCTGTTGAACGCGCGGAACTGCTCGATGTCTGTGCCGGCGACGAAGGCCTCGTTGCCTGCGCCGCGAAAGGTCACGACGCGCAGGTTCTTGTCTGCAGCGATCCTCTCGCAGATTTCGCCGAGTGCGTCGTACATGCTCCAGGTCATCGCATTGCGCGCCTCGGGACGATCGAAGACGACCGAGCCGACGCCGTTCTCGACGGAATATTGGACCTTGCCGCTCATTCGCCGAAGGCTCCGCGCGCCTTGAGATCGGCGATTTCTTCGGCGTCGAGGCCGATTTCGGCCAGCACGCTATCGGTGTGCTCTCCGAGGAGCGGTGGATGCATGCGGATCTGCTGCGGTGTGCCCATCAGCTTCACCGGGAAGCCGATGTTCGGCACGGTGCCCTCGATCGGGTGGGGGATCTCGAGGCGCATTCTGCGGTGCGTGCCATGCTCGCTCTCGAACGCCTCGGGATAGGTGCTCATCTTGCCGGCCGGGATGCCGACGGCGAGGAGTTCGTCGACCCATTCGTCCGACGTCTTGGTGACGAAGGCCTTCTCGAGCTCTTCGATCAGCAATTCGCGGTGCTTCAAGCGGGCGGGATTGTCGGTGAAGCGCTCATCGTCGATCAGGTCCGGCCGGCCGATCTGGTTGCAGAGCAGGATCCAGAGCTTCTGGTTGGTCGCGCCCATGACGAAATAACCGTTCTTGGACTTCACCGCCTGATAGGGCGCGCTCATCTTGTTCGAGGTGCCAACGGGCGTCGGCACCTTGCCGGTGCCCCAGTATTCCGACGTGTCCCAGATCGAGAAGGCGAGTGCGGCCTCGAAAAGGGAGGCGTCGATGTACTGCCCTTCGCCGCTCTTCTGCCGGCCGATGTAGGCGCTGAGGATCGCGTAGGTGCAGAACAATGCACAGCCGATATCGGCGACCGGGACACCCGCCTTGACCGGCGGCATGCCCGGATGGCCGGTCACGCTCATCACGCCGGACATGGCCTGGGCCATCAGGTCGAAGCCGGGTCGATCTGCCCAGGGGCCGGTCTGGCCGAAGCCGGAGATCGAGGCATAGATCAGCTTGGGATTGATCTTCTTCAGCGTCTCGTAATCGACGCCGAGCTTCTTCACCACACCCGGGCGGTAGTTCTCGACCAGGATGTCGGCGGTCTCGACGAGCCGGTAGAAAGCCATGCGGCCGGCCTCGCTCTTGAGGTTCAGTGTCACGCTGCGCTTGTTCCGGTTCATATTGAGGAAGCCCATGCTGTCGGGCCCCTTCATCTTGAAGCCCATCGACGAGCGCGTCTGATCGCCCTTCGGCGGCTCGATCTTGACGACGTCGGCGCCGAGATCGGCGAGCAGCATGGTGGCGAACGGGCCGGCCATGACCTGGCTGAAGTCCAGGACACGGACGCCGGAGAGCGGAAGCACTGGATCGGCGGCCCCGTTGCCTGGCTGCCGCTGGGTCCCCGCTGCGGCGTCGGAATGATCGAGTAGATCGCTCATGTCGGTCCTTTCGTTCGGTTCCCGCCTGTCTGCGAAGTGTAATCAATAATTACAGATGGTTCTTGTCACGCACATGCCGCTCGGGCGGCCGCCTTCAGATCTGGGCTTGCTGGGTATCCCGCGCCGGTTCGGTCTTACCGCGCCGGGCAGCCCGTTCGCCCGGCCCGTGCACTTCCGCTCCTTCCGTTCTGACGTAATCGCGCGCGATGCCGACCGTGGTTCCGGTGATATGCCGTTCGAGCAGCGAGCCGAGGGTTTCGCCGTCGCGCGCTTCCAGCGCCGCGATCATCTGCTCGTGTTCCAGGACGGCAGTCCGCCAGTACTCCGGCGTCTTGGGCGTTACGAAGCGGCAGGAGTGAATGCGGGTCAGGATCTGCTGATAGAACGAATGCAGCGTGGGGTTGTCGGCGATGACGAAAATGGCGTCGTGGATTTGCCGGTTGAGCTGCAGATAGGCTGCTTCGTCACCAGCGGCGTACCGGGCCACCATCTCGTCGTGCAGGGCATGCACCCGGGCGACGTCATCATCGGTCGCTTCGGCGCAGGCGAGGCGGCCGGCCAGCCGCTCGAGCGAGGCCATGATCGGAAAGAGCTGGTTGATCTGATCTTCGGTGATGCGCGCAACGATCGCGCCGCGATGCGGCTGGATCAGCAGCACGCCTTCGGCGGCGAGCACCTTCAGTGCCTCGCGGATCGGCGTGCGCGACACGCCGAACCGCTCGCAGAGCTGCTCCTCGGGAACCTTCTCACCGGCGCGAAGCTCGCCACGCAAGATCATGTCTCTGATCGGAGCGACGAGCGATTCGTGGAGGCTCTGACGCACGATCTGCTCAGTCGCCATTCGTCACCATTTTCACACCATAATCACAGCCCGACCGAGTCCATACGAAAAGGCTTCGCATGCAGTTCAAGAAAACCGCTAGTGCCGATCCCACGTCCGCCTGCCGAGGAACCACCGACCCCACGGCAGGTACTCCTCCAGTATCGAAGTCAGCGAATAGGTGCGTGAGCTCCGCGACGACCGATCAGGCGCCGCGAGCGTCGACAGCGGGCGCTGCCAGCCAGGCGAATGTTCCAAGACGCGGGCGCAGCCAGTTGTCGATGCTCCAGGTAGAGCCGGCCGCCGCGAAGAACAGGGCCAGTGACGCGAAGATGTAGCCGACGGAAGGCCCGAGATCTGTCATCCCGGAATGGAAGGGCAGGTGGAACGCCTCGGCACCCGACCAGATGCCGAACGCGAGGATCGCCGAGCCGACGAACGCGGCATTCGACAGCACTCCGAAGATGAGGGCGAGGGCCGCGAGAGTCTCGACGATCGCGATGACCGCCGCGGTGACTGGCGGATTGGCCATGCCGACGATATTTGTCAGCGCCAGCCACTGGTGGATGACGGGGGTGTTGACCTGCGAAACCTTGCCGAGCTCATCGTGCAGGGTCTGCCCATGGATGAACCCGGGCTGCCATTTGAAGCTCGCGTCGCATGCCCAGAGCACACCGAACAGGATGCGCACCACCGCGGCGCCCCGCAGCCAGCGTCGGCCGAAGACGGCGGAACGTGTGGTGCGCACGGACGAATCTGCAGACGGGGCGTCGAGGGTCGTGGACACAGGGGTGCACCCTTTCGGTTGACCGAGGCTTTAATCCGATCGAACACGATGCGGCTGGGAAGTTGGTTCACGGTCGCTGGGAATGATCCGGACTGCCCCGTCGACGCCAACACTCGACCCGCCGTCGGATTGCGCAGATAGGCGCGGTACAGGCGGTGCAGAAGGTGGGCCGCTTTATGCTCGAGCACGGCCACGGTGATTTCGACGTCTGGGATGGTGGCACGGTGCCGGAGACCCACGAGGAACGCATCCGAGCGGCGTTCACCCCGCAGGCGGCGACGTTCGAGGACGCGAGGCTCAACGTCGCCTTCACCTCGAGTGTGCCGTGGCTGCTGGACCACATGGCACCCAAAATCGACGACATCGCGCTTGACGTGGCCGGCGAGACCGGCATCGTCAGCCGGGCTCTGGCCAACGATGTCGCTCGTGTCGTCGTCGTCGACAGCACCCCGGCGATGATCGAAGAAGTCCGCCGACACGCCGCGTCCGAACGGCTGACCAACCTCGAGTTCGTCCGCGGCGCGTCGCGCGCCTGCCCTTCGCCGATGCGGCGTTCACCCTCGTGTTCGCCCGGTTCGTCCTGCACCATCTGACCGAAACCCCGCCAGGCGCTGGCGGAAATGGTGCGCGTGTGTCGTCCCGGCGGACGGGTAGTCGTGATGGACCTCGCGGCCTCGACCGACCCGCGCATCGCCGAACGGCAAGATCGGATCGAGCGGCTGCGCGACCCTTCTCACGTTCGGATGCCGCCGCGGGGTGTGGTGCGTCGATGGCTGCAGGAGCACGGACTCGTGCTCGACGGTGTCGCCGAACGGGAGATCGACCGGCCGCTGCTCCCTTGGTTGGAGCAGGCTGCTCTGGTTTGCGAGGCCTTCGACATCGAGCTGGCCGGTGGCGCGGAGACCGGGATGTGCCCGCACCGCAGTGCCGACGGGGCGGTGTGGGTTCCGCCAACTGTGGGAGGTCACCACGGCGCGCAAGGAGTGATCGCTGACGCTGCATCAGCTATCGTCTGGTGAATCAGGTTTTCCGAGTGATGGAAGAGTGTATAGCGGCGGGATGAAGAGGGGGGACGAGAACACAGTGGGGAAATCACCGGCGGTAGGTGGTGTTCAATCAGTCGAACGAGTCTTCGACATCCTCGAGATCATGGCGACGGTCGGCGGCTCCATCGGGGTAAGCGAACTGGCCGAGCGCGCGGAATTGCCGGTGCCGACCATCCATCGATTGATTCGCACGCTGGTCAGCAGGGGGTATGTGCGTCAGCTGCCCACCCGGCGCTACGCGTTGGGACCGCGACTGATACGGCTGGGGGAAAGCGCGTCGCGACTCCTCGGGGCCTCGTCACGCCCGCACCTTGCGCATCTGGTCGAGCAGATCGGTGAGACCGCGAACATGGCGGTGCTAGACGGAAGTATGGCGGCATATGTAGCTCAGGTTCCCTCGGCGCACACGATGCGGATGTTCACCGAGGTCGGAAGGCGCGTGTATCTGCATTGCACGGGGGTGGGAAAGGCGATACTGCTGCAGATGCCGAACGACGCGGTCCGATCGCTGGTGGGGCGAACCGGAATGCCGGCATACACCGACAATTCCATCACCGACATGGAGACTCTGATCTCCGATCTGGAGCGGAGCCGGCAGCGGGGTTACACGATCGACGAGGATGAGCAAGAGGTCGGTGTTCGGTGTTTCGCAGTGCCGGTGCCCGCCATGCCGACCTTGAGCGCGATCTCGGTGTCCGGTCCATCGGCCAGGGTGACCCTCGACGCCGCCGACCGCATCGCACCGATCCTGCAGCACGTGGCCGCAGAGTTGAGTGCGGAGTTCGAGCGGGACACCGCTAGGTAGCCGACGGGGCTGTGGCCTACCCGCGTAGGGCAGGCCACGTCCACCGGAGACAGCTAGTCAAACAGCGCGTACGCCGACGGCGCGTCGTCGAGATCCTCGGCCAGGGCCTCGAATTCGGTGACGTTGTCGATCTCGGTGCCCATTGCGATGTTGGTGATCCGCTCCAGGAACACTTCGACCACTACCGGGACCTTGTGTTCGCGGGCGAGCGATTTCGCGCGTTCGAGCGCGTCGGCGATGTCCGCGGGATCGGTCACGCGGATGGCTTTGCACCCGAGGCCTTCAGCGACACGGAGATGGTCCACGCCATATCCCTTCGGCATGGTGAGGGAATCGGTGTCGTTACCCTCCTGGGCGTTGATGTTGTCGAAGCCGAGCGACACGTGATAGTCCATGTCGAATCCGCGCTGCGCCTGGCGGATCAAGCCCAGGTAGGAATTGTTCACAACGACGTGGATGTAGGGCAGGTTGAACTGCGCGCCGACCGCCAGTTCCTCGATGAGGAACTGAAAGTCGTAGTCACCGGACAGTCCCACGACCGTCGCCGTCGGGTCGGCGGCGACCACTCCGAGCGCGGCGGGCAGGGTCCAACCGAGGGGGCCGGCCTGGCCGCAGTTGATCCAGCCTCGTTGTCGGTAGACCTGCAGGAACTGGCCACCGGCGATCTGGGACAGGCCGATGGCGCTGACGTAGCGGACGTCGCGACCGAACGCCTTGTTCATCTCCTCGTAGACCCGCTGCGGTTTCACGGGCACATCGTCAAAGTGAGTCTTGCGATGCATGGTTCGCTTGCGCGTTAGACATTCCTCCACCCACGCGCTGCGATCCGCCAGGGCACCGGCGGCGCGGCGCTCCCGGGCGACGCCGACCAGCAGTTCGAGCGCGGCCTTCGCGTCGGAGACGATGCCGTAATCCGGCGCGAACACCCGTCCAATCTGGGTGGGCTCGATATCCACATGCACGAATGTGCGTCCTGCAGTGTAGATTTCGAGTCCGCCGGTGTGACGGTTCGCCCACCGGTTCCCGATGCCGAGCACGAAGTCCGAAGCGAGCATCGTCGCGTTGCCATACCGGTGGGCGGTCTGCAACCCGACCATTCCGGCGGCGAGACGGTGATCGTCAGGGATCACGCCCCAGCCCATCAGCGTGGGAACGACCGGAACGTCGAGCAGTTCGGCGAGTTCCACCAGCAGATCCTCGGCCGCGGCGTTGACTATGCCGCCGCCGGCGACGATCAGCGGCCGCTCGGAGGCGGCGAGCATATCGAGGGCCTTGGTTGCCTGCGCCAGCGTCGCACGGGGCTTGTACACCGGTAGCGGCTGGTAGGTGTCGGGGTCGAACTCGATCTCGGCGAGCTGGACGTCGATCGGGAGGTCGATCAGCACCGGACCCGGGCGGCCCGACCGCATCAGGTGAAAGGCCTGCGCGAACGCGCCCGGCACCTGTGCCGGCTCGAGCACAGTCATCGCCATCTTGGTGACCGGTGCGGCGATGGCGGAGATATCGACGGCCTGGAAGTCCTCCTTGTGCAACCGGGACGTCGGCGCCTGGCCGGTGATCGCGAGGATCGGGATCGAATCGGCGATCGCCGAGTACAGCCCGGTAATCATGTCGGTGCCGGCGGGACCCGATGTGCCGATGCAGATTCCGATGTTGCCGGGCTTGGCTAGGGTTTTGCCCTAGGCCATGTGGCTGGCTCCTTCCACGTGGCGGGCCTGGATGTTCTTTTTCCCGCC
>JAVRPF010000411.1:0-4770 GCA_032162385.1 Mycobacterium sp. | reverse complement strand
CTGCGGCGCCCCGGGTGGCAGCGGTGCCGCTGTGGACCTGGCTGGTGACGGTAGGCGCGCTGACGCTGGGCGGGCCGGGCGGTGACATCGTGTTCGGTGGCGCCGGCATCATGGCCTTCGCGCCGCTGATCTTCGTCGCGGTGGGGGCGGCGGCGCCGGTGTTCTTGCTGTGGCGCCACGTGCACCCGCGCGCTTAGGCCTTGACCTTTCCGGCGTCCTTACTGGCTTCACCGGTCTTGCCGGCGTCACCGGTCTTCGCGTCTGGGGCCCGATTCCGCAGGCTTGGCTGCGGTCGACCCGGCATCCTCAGCGCCCTTGTCGGCCAACGGCAGAGGCGGAAAGGGCGGCAGGAAGCTCAGGGCCCGTTGATCTCGGCGTTGACGAACCCGATGCCCGCGTTGATCGAACCGGTGATCACGTTGGACACCCCACCAATCCGATACTGCCGCCGATGACGTAGGCCACGTTGTAGACGGCGCTCGTCACGACGGGCTCGATCAGGTTGTAGTAGAAGATGCCGATTTGTGGTGCGAAGATGCCCGCCACCGGAATCCACCCGACGGCGTATTGGGTGAGGTTCACGCCGTAGTTCACCCAGGGTATGACCAGGTTGTAGCCGTTGATGATCGCGTCCTGGATGCCGGGAAGGCCCGCCATTGCGGCCTGCGCTGCCGGTGCCGCGGACGTCACCGCCGCCGTCGGCGAAGCTTGCGTTGCCGCTCTGGTCGCCGAAGCCATCGCCGCGACCGTCTGCTGTCGGGGCACCACCACGAAGTCCACGGGCGGCTCGACCGGCGCGGTGTCGGCCAGGTCGAAGTAGCTAGCGCGACCCGCTCCTGGTGCACGGGTGTTGGGGCAGCGCCGGTGGTGCAACGGCGGTCGGTATCGCGATCACTCCCGCCAGGGCGGCGACCCCGGCCGCGACGTACGAACGAGCGGAAACGTTCAACTCAGACCCCCTCGTGTACCGCGAGCTACCCGGATCCCAACGCCGAAGAACTTACGCGCGTGTGCGCACGCCGGTGGGAGATGGCGCCCACCGTGTCGCCGCCCTCGGACTACTGTGACCCCTATGTCAGGGGCTGTGGTTTCAGATTGTGGGAAGCGCGGATGATTCTCGACGACGCCGGGGTTACAGGGGAGTGGCTCTGAACCCCCAGCGCGGCTCCGATCTGCCCAGCCCCGTGGTCCCACCGAAGCCTCGAGCGCCGAGTCCTGCCGCGTTACGGCGGGTGCTGCGGCGGGCGCGCGACGGGGTCGCGCTGAACGTCGACGAGGCAGCTCTGGCGATGACCGCCCGCGGCGACGATCTGGCCGATCTGTGCGCGAGCGCTGCACGGGTGCGTGACGCCGGCCTCGAGGCGGCGGGTCGGCGGGGGTCGGCCGGACGGCTTCCCATCAGCTATTCGCGCAAGGTGTTCGTCCCGGTGACGCATCTGTGCCGCGATACCTGCCACTACTGCACGTTCGTCACCGTGCCCGGCAAGCTGCGCGCCCAGGGGATGGGCATGTACATGGAGCCCGACGAGATTCTCGATGTGGCCCGCAAGGGTGCGGAGTTGGGTTGCAAGGAGGCGCATTTCACCCTCGGTGACCGGCCGGAGGAGCGGTGGGACGAGGCCCGGCAGTGGCTGGACGAACGCGGGTATGACTCGACGCTGGACTACGTGCGGGCGATGGCGATCCGGGTGCTTGAGGAGACCGGGCTGCTGCCGCATCTGAATCCGGGCGTCATGTCGTGGTCGGAGCTCTCCCGGCTCAAGCCGGTCGCACCGTCGATGGGCATGATGCTGGAGACCACGTCGCGACGACTGTTCGAGACGAAGGGGTTGGCCCACTACGGCAGCCCCGACAAGGATCCGACGGTGCGACTGCGCACGTTGGACGACGCCGGCCGGCTGTCGGTCCCGTTCACCACCGGCCTGCTGGTCGGCATCGGCGAGACGTTGGTCGAGCGGGCCGAGACGATGCACGCGATTCGGCGCTCGCACAAGGAGTTCGGGCACGTTCAGGAGGTCATCGTGCAGAACTTCCGGGCCAAGGAGCACACCGTGATGGCCGCGGTGCCGGACACCGGCATCGACGACTTCGTGGCGACCGTCGCGGTCACCCGGTTGGTGATGGGTCCGAAGGTGCGGATTCAGGCGCCGCCCAACCTGGTGTCGCGGCAGGAATGCCTGGCCCTGATCGGCGCCGGTGTCGACGACTGGGGTGGAGTTTCCCCGCTGACCCCGGATCACGTCAACCCGGAACGGCCGTGGCCCGCGCTGGACGAGTTGGCGGCCGTCACCGCAGAGGCCGGCTACGACCTGGTGCAACGACTGACGGCCCAGCCGCAGTACGTGCAGGCCGGTGCGGCGTGGATCGACCCGCGGGTGCAGGGCCATGTCGCCGCCCTGGCCGACCCGGACACCGGCCTGGCGCGCGACGTCAACCCGGTCGGGCGACCCTGGCAGGAGCCCGACGAGGCCACCGAGTCGCTGGGCCGGATCGATCTGCACACCGCGATCGACTCCCAGGGTCGGCTGACCGAGACCCGCAGCGACCTCGGCAGCGCGTTCGGCGACTGGGAGTCCATCCGCGAGAAGGTGCACGAGCTGGCCGCGCGCGCGCCCGAGCGCATCGACACCGACGTGCTGGCTGCGCTACGTTCGGCCGAGCGCGACCCGGCCGCCTGCAGCGACGACGAATACCTGGCGCTGGCGACCGCTGATGGTCCGGCGCTGGAAGCCGTTACTACGCTTGCTGATTCGCTGCGTCGCGACGTCGTCGGCGACGAGGTGACGTTCGTGGTCAACCGGAACATCAACTTCACCAACATCTGCTACACCGGCTGCCGGTTCTGCGCGTTCGCCCAACGCAAGGGCGACGCCGACGCCTACTCGCTGTCGACCGACGACGTCGCCGACCGAGCCTGGGAGGCCCACGTCGCCGGTGCCACCGAGGTCTGCATGCAGGGTGGCATCGATCCCGAACTTCCGGTGACCGGCTATGCCGACCTGGTGCGCGCGGTCAAGGCGCGGGTGCCGTCGATGCACGTGCATGCCTTCTCGCCGATGGAGATCTCCAACGGGGTGACCCGCAGCGGGATCTCGACTCGCGAGTGGTTGATCAGCTTGCGCGAAGCGGGCCTTGGCTCCATTCCCGGCACCGCCGCCGAGATACTCGACGACGAAGTGCGCTGGGTACTCACCAAGGGCAAGCTGCCCACCTCGGCGTGGATCGAGGTCATCACCACCGCACACGAGGTGGGCCTGCGGTCGAGCTCGACCATGATGTACGGCCACGTGGACACCCCCAAGCACTGGGTCGGACACCTCAACGTGCTGCGCGACATCCAGGACCGCACCGGCGGGTTCACCGAGTTCGTACCGCTGCCGTTCGTGCACCAGAGTTCGCCGCTGTATCTGGCAGGCGGAGCCCGGCCCGGGCCGACGCACCGCGACAACCGCGCCGTCCACGCGCTAGCTCGGATCATGTTGCACGGCAGGATCGATCACATTCAGACCAGCTGGGTCAAGCTTGGCGTCGAGCGCACCCAGGTGATGCTCAACGGCGGCGCCAACGACCTCGGCGGCACCCTGATGGAGGAGACCATCTCGCGGATGGCCGGCTCGGAGAACGGGTCGGCCAAGACTGCCGCAGAACTCGTCGCGATCGCCGAGGGGATCGGCAGGCCGGCCCGGCAGCGCACCACCACCTACGCACCCATGGCCGCGTAGCCCCTTTCGACCGCCCTTTCTGCCGCGAGCGTGTGTCTGCCGCCCGACACGCTGGTGTGCGACATGCAAACGTGCACGCTCGTCGGCTGAAGTCCTGTGCTGTCGCGAACCGGATGCCAGGCTCGGCACGTATACAGGGAGACGACCGTGATCAGTCGTCCGCCGAGCCGAGGAGCGAGTCTTTGACCACGATTGCCGGGTTGCCCGCCCACGCCCTGCTCGTCCACGCCATCGTCGTGCTGGCTCCGCTGACGGCGGTGTTGGAGATTCTCTGCGGGTTTTGGCCCGCTGCTCGCCGCCGGTTGGTGTGGTTGGTCTTGGCGCTCGCCGTCGTGACGACGGTGTTGACGCCGATCACCACCGATGCCGGCGAATGGTTGAAGGATCAGCGGGCCAGCGTCAGCCCTATCCTGCAGGAACATGCCGAGCGTGGGGACTGGATGATCTACTTCTCCGTCGCACTGCTCGTCGTCGCGGTGGCACTGGCGGTGCTGCACGTGCTCGAGGGCCGATCCGACAAGAGGAGGACGGTGGCGAGCGTCGTGGTCGCGATCGTCGCCCTTCTGGTCGGGGTGTCGTCGATCGTCACGGTTTACCGGATCGGCGACTCCGGCGCGCAATCGGTCTGGGGCGCCCAGGGCTGATCTGACGCGCCGCGACTGGTGGGCCAATTCAGCGCAGGCGTGCTAGTCAGAACTGTGACTTCAGCCCAGACGCACACCACTGACGGACGACCACGTGCCAGGGGACTCGGGATCCCGCTGCCCGGCGAGCCGGGACCGCTCAACGCGATCACCGACGTCGCAGGCATCGAGGTCGGCACGGTTACCCTGATCGACGGTGACGGCCCGCTTCGGGTCGGGCGAGGACCGGTACGCACCGGCGTCACCGCGATCCTGCCTCGTGGACGCGACGGGGTGGGGCGCGCGTGCGCTGCGGGCTGGTACTCGCTCAACGGCAACGGCGAGATGACCGGCACCACGTGGATCGAAGAAGCCGGAACATTCAATCTGCCCATCGTGCTGTCGAATACGCACGCCGTGGGTGC
>JAVRPF010000410.1:0-4460 GCA_032162385.1 Mycobacterium sp. | reverse complement strand
GACGACGGCTTCCTGCACACCGGCGACCTCGCGCGCGTCGACTCCGCCGGCTGCGTCTACATCGTCGATCGGCTCAAGGAGCTGATCAAGTACAAGGGTTACCAGGTGCCGCCCGCCGAACTCGAAGCGGTCTTGCTCACCCATCCTCAGATCGCCGATGCCGCGGTGATCGGCGTCCGGGACGTCGACTCGGGTGAAGAGGTGCCAAAGGCGTTCGTGGTCAAGCAGTCCGGCGCGGAACTCACGGCGGCGGAGGTGATGGACTTCGTCGCCGATCAGGTCGCGCCGTACAAGAAGGTCCGGCAGGTGGAGTTCATCGAGGCGATCCCAAAGACGGCTTCGGGCAAGATCCTGCGCAAGGACCTGCGGGCCTAACGCGGAACCAGTTGCGCGGCAGCCCTGCTCGCGCGGGCCTGTCGGTAACCCAGCCATGCGCCCGCGATGGGCGCGAGGCTCAGCCCCGCGAGGCCAAATAGGGCGCCATCGGGCAGGCTCGGCGCAGCGGCAGCCCACAGCGACGCCCCGGTCCGTTGCATGGGCGGCACGTCGAGGCGGTCTGACGGCGGCAGTTGCGGCATCACGGCCGGCGGCGTCACGGCCGGGCCCGCGGCGTCGGGGGCGGTGCGCGGCGGTGCGCCTTCGTGCGGCCCCGTCAGGATGCCCGGTGAGCGCCCGTTGCCGATCGTCACGGGGGGTGCGGTGACGGGTGAGGCGCCCGGAGCGGTGACCGCGGCAGCACCCGATCCTCCGCCTCCGCCACCGCGCCGAGCGGGCACCACGGGTGGCGGGGTGGCCACCACGGGGACTGCGGTGGTCACCGAGCGCCGCGACGCCGACGAGTCGGTCGCGACCTCGTCGGATCGGGCGGTGGTGCCGGCACCGTTCGGTTTGAGTTCGGCAGTGCGGGCGGAGCCGTCCGCCGGGTTGCGGTCGCTGGGGTCGTTCCAGCGATCAGGGCCCGTCGTGCGATCGGGACCTATGGGGCCACCGCCCCGTTGCCAGCCGCCACGTTCGTCCCGGCCACGCTCACCCCCGTCCTGGCCATCGCGGCCGGCGTCGGCGTCACGGCGCGAGTCACCGCCGCGGTGGGAGCCATTTCCGTCGCGCGAGTGACCAGGATCAGCGGATACCACGGGGATGGCGGCGCCGCCGACAAGCAAGAACGCAGCGATCGACCCCGCACCGGCGAGGGTGCGAAGCTTCAATCGGGCCATGGTCCTACTCCGACAGACTGGGAAGCGGCGCATCTCCCCCATTCTGGCATGGTCGCCGGGTCCGGGTCGATCACCCGTTACTCACACGGGCGACGGGTCCTCGACGAAGGCCTGCAACCGTTCGATCGCTTGGTCCCACCGGTTCGACAACTGGTTGAGATAGTCGCTGGCGTGCATCAGCGGCTGAGTCCGAACCGTCCAGATGCGCTCGCGGCCGTGTTTGCGACTGCGCACCAAACCCACCCCTTCGAGCATCGACAGGTGCTTGCTGACCGCTTGACGACTCACCGGAATCACTTGCATGACTTGCGAAGTCGACGACGGTCCACCGTCACACAGCCGGGTGAAGATGCGCAGCCGGTTCGGGTCGCCCAGGGCGTCGAACAACGGCGCGGCTCCGTCGAGAGCCGCAGACGGTGTCACACTCGTTCGCCGAGTGCGAGGTACTTCTGCACCAGTTGAGTCTGCGCGGCCCAGCCCTCACTATTGCTCTCGAGCGCCGACGCCCGCCGGTCGGCCGGAATGGCGTCGAACCCGGATTCGACAATCTTGAGCAGGACGCCATCACGTGATTCGGTCAACGTGAACTCGACAAGGGTTGTCGGTTCCCGGGAGTAGTCGGCGCCCGGTTCGACGGCGTAGGGATGCCAGCGGAACGCCAGCCGCCGTTGTGGTTCCACGGAGACGACGTGCCAGGTGTCGGACTGGCCGGCATAAGGTTCCTGCTGTCGGGCTACGTCATCGTCGACGGTTGTCGGCGTGATCACCCCCTTGAGCGAGTTCCCTGCAACGAATGGCCCGTCGAGGGTGACGCCGAACCAACGGCCGAACTCGGACGAATCGCTGATCGCCCGCCAGACCCGGCCCAGCGGCGCGCGGAGCAGAACTTCTTTCTCGATCCGATCAGTACTCATATGCAACCTCCTGGTTACCTATCAGCCTAACGGCAGTTGCCGTCAAACGCAACCATTCAGTTGCCTATTACATCTTGGATCAGGGCGTCAGCCATCCTCGGATCAGATTGCCGAGGGCGACGGGTGCGTCGTACTGAATCAGGTGACCGGCGTCGGGCACTTCGGTGTAGGTGGCGCCGGGTATCAGGTCGGCCCGTCGCCGGCCCCGTCTGGGGAGGAGCCGCTGCTCGTTCTCCACTGGGAATCGCTCGTCGTACTGGGCGATCTGGCGGTAGAACGCGGGCTGCCCCGCGTCTGTGATCCATGGAGCAACGAGTGTCGCGAGGTCGCCGTCGCGCAGACGGTGGTGACTCGCGCCTTGGATGTAGGCGCGCAGGATCGCCTCGTGGATGTAAGCGGGCAACGAGTCGAGAGTCGTCGGGTGATCCTGCACGAACAGGAAGAACGGTGAGCCGCTCGGCGGGATCGCGACGACAGGTGCACCGTGAAGTCATCGCCAAGCGCATCCGCGGACCACATCGGGGGGCCGCCCACACGAACTGTTCGGACACCTCCATGGATCGAGCCAACCACACCGATTAGAACCGCCTCGAGCGTTCGGGTACGCGGCTGTGACCTATATCGCGTCGGGGTCCTCGGCGAACGCGTCGGCTGCCTTCTGCGCGAGCTCGATCGCCACGCGCGCCCATTCCGGCGTGGCGCCTGCCAGCCCGCAGGCGGGCGTGATGCCGACGCGCTCGCGCAGTACCGACCGGGAGAAGCCGAGGCGGTCGGTGACGGCAGCCGCTGCCTTGGCTACCTCCTCGGCTGACGGTCGCGCGGCGGGCAGGGTTGACGGCACGACGCCCAACATGACCGTGCGGGCCGATTCGACGAACTCGCCGATGCCGTCGAGGTCGGCGGCCGTAAGCGTCGACACGTCCACCGACAGGGCATGAAGTGTGCTGCGCTGCAACGCCTTCCACGGAAGTCCCGATGCGCAGCTGTGCAGGATGAGCTCGCCGCCGACGGTTGCCACGCACTCGTCGAGCAGCGCAACGGCCACCGCATCGTCGACCGGGTGCACCGAAGACAGGCTGGTGACGCCCGTCAGCCTTCCCGCCAGCGCGGCCGGAAGCAGCGGCTCGTCGAGTTGAACGACGACGGTGGTCTCCAGCCGCCGGGCCAGCTCGGCCCGGTGGGCGGCCATGCCTTCGGCGAGCGAACCGGTCAGGTCACGCAGCGCTCCCGAGTCGGTGATGGCGCGGTGGCCGCCGGGCAGTTCGAGTTGGGCGGCCAGCGTGATCGGGCCGGGTGCCTGGACCTTCACCGTGCGCGCACTACCCCGCAGTCCGGCCTTCTCCCAGGCCTCCTCGAGCGCGTCGACGTCTTCGCCGAGCAGGCTGCTGGCGCGGCGGGTCACCGCGCCCCGGCCCGCGGCGATGCGGTAGCCCCGCGGCACGGTGTCGATGCCGATGTCGACGAGCAGCGCGCCGACACGACCGATCATGTCGGCTCCGACGCCGCGGGCAGGCAACTCGACCAGATGGGTCAGGGTGTGCAACTCGCCGACCACCACTTCGGCGGCCTCGCGCGGGGACGAGCCTGGCCAGGAACCGATGCCGGTCGCCGCGGCGAAAACACTCACTCGGCCAACAGTATTCGATGACGCAGCAAACCGGTTAGTCTCAGTCATGCCCGCGTCGGCCAGAATCCTGCTGGTGGGGTGCGCCGTGGCCCTGAGCATGGCCGGGACCGTGTCGTGCACGCACACCGTCACCGGCAGCGCGACCCGGTCGGTGCCCGGCATCGACGACGATTCCCGGTCACCGGTCGACGTCGACAGTGTGCTGCTCGAGCAATCGCAGATGCGGGCCATCACGGGCGCAGGCGAGCACCTCACGGTGATCCCCAGCATGGACGGCAAGCTGCCCGTCGACATCGACCAACTCGCCGACACCGCTCCCCCGCCCTGCCGGTGGTACTTCGCCGAGACGCAGACGTTCGGACCCGATGTCGAGGAGTTCCACAAGACGACCTATCAGGACCCGCCGGACGGCGCACTGATCTCCCAGGGCGCGGCCGCCTACCGCGATCCGGGCACCGCACGCCGCGCGTTCGACGGGCTCGTCGAACTGGTGGACGGGTGCTACTCGACGGCGATGGGCCCGATGTTCGTCGGCGAATGGACCGCGACGGGCGATTCCGTGCAGACCCGCACGGACAGCCAGTGCGGGCGCGACTACCGGCTGAAGTCGGTCGTACTGGTCGAGGTGACGTTCTGCGCGTTTCCGGCCTCGGTGTCCGACATCGTGTTGACCAACATGATGGCCAAGGTGCCGGGTTAGGCCTG
>JAVRPF010000409.1:0-4104 GCA_032162385.1 Mycobacterium sp. | reverse complement strand
CCAGCTCCGCGGTCATCGAACCGTATGTCGACCGTCCCGCCCCAATTACGTAGTCGTCGAGGCTGTCCGCGCGCAGACGGACCGCGGCCAGTGGATTGCGCAATTGGTGTGACGCGTCGGCGACGAGTCGCCGTTGCCGGTCGAGGGAGGCCCGCACCACCTGTGCCATCGTGTTGAACGCCGACGTGAAGTGGCGTAGTTCCGGCGGCCCGGCCACATCAGCGGGTGGCCCCGAAACCCCTTCGGTCATCTCGGCGACTGCGCGCTCCAGCCCGTCGAGCGGGCGCAGCACCCACCTGGTGAGGGCACGACCGAACAACGCGGCCAGCACCAGCAGGGCCAGACAGCCAGCTGCCACCCACAGCCAGCCGTTGGCCACGCCGCGCGCCGTGACCGTGGTGTCGACCGCCATCACGACGGCGCCGACCAACTCTCCGTCGCGCCGGACACCCGCGGCGGCCAGCTCCCGACGTCGGTCCCAGGGCAGGATGCGGGTCGACCACGACGTGGGTGCGTCGACCAAGGCGTGGTCCGCAGCCGCCGCGACGCCGGGTTCCGAGGTGCTGAGTCCCCGTGCGGCGAGGGTCCGACCATCGGAGTCGACGATGAGCAGACCTTCCCCGTACACCGCGTAGTAGCGCTCGACGAGACGGTCCAACGGGACGTTGAGCGTTGCGGCTGAATCGGCCAGCGCAGCAAGCTGCCTGCCCCGTTCCGCTGCGAGCGCCGCGGTTCGGCGGTCGGCCAAACTCAACGCCAAGGGGACTGCGAGTGCCGCGATCGCGAGAAGCGATAGGACGACGAGTACGACACGAACTCGCAGACCCATGTCAGGTGTCCAGCCGAAAACCGAACCCGCGCACCGTGTGGAGCGGAAGTCCAGCGAGTTTGGCCCTGATCTGTCCGATGAAGAAGTCCAATGACCTGGACCGGCCGAGCACCGCGGTGCCCCAAACCTCGAGCATGAGCTCCTCGCGGCTAACCGCCTCACCCTGACGGGCGGCCAGGGTGGCAAGGATCTGGAACTCGGTCTTGGTGAGTGGCTGCGCGATTTCGGCCAGCTTGACTACCCGGCACTCGAGGTCGATGGTGACGGGCCCGGCGACTACCGGGCCGGGCGGGGCGGAGGTTTCGCCCCCGGTACGGCGCAGACGTCTCATGACAGCCTCAATGCGCGCCAGCAGCACCGCTTTTCGAACCGGCTTGACCAAATAGTCGTCGGCCCCCGCGCGAAGTCCCAGCACCACCGCGCCGTCGCTGTCCCGCGCGGTCATGATGATCACCGGCACGGTCGACGCACGCCGAAGCGTGCGCAGCACGTCCAGGCCGTCCATGTCGGGCAACCCCAAATCCAACAACACCAGATCGCAGCCCTTGACACGATGGAGGGCATCAGCACCGCGGCCGGTTCGGATGACAGACGCGCCGGCGTGGCCGAGAAGTTCGGCCAGCGCCGACGCGACCCCCTCGTCATCCTCAACAAGCAGCACTCGCATGGCGCTGATGCTAAGCAGGGTCGGCCAGAACCTCATCGACTTTGGCCTGCTCTGCTTCGTCCGCACGAAGATCTCGCGTCTCCCGCTCCAAGTGCGAGCGCCGTGAGGATTCGCCCATGAAGACGTAAACCAACAGCGAGATCAACGCAGCGCCGGCCACGTAGAAGAAGAACCAGCTCTCGTGACCGATGTTCTTCAGCCCCAACGCCACGTACTCGGTGGTACCGCCGAAGATCGCGACAGTGAGCGCATACGGCAGTCCGACGCCGAGCGCCCGGACACGGGCGGGGAAGAGCTCTGCCTTCACCACGGCATTGATTGACGTGTAGCCCGACACGATGACCAGGCCAATCAGCATCAGGCCGAACGCGGACAGTGCGGAGTCGGCCCGGGACACCGCGGTCAGCAGCGGGACAGTGCACAGCGTTGCGCCGACCCCGAACGCGATGAGAATCGGCCGGCGACCGACCCGGTCCGAGAGCGCGCCAACCATCGGCTGAAGTCCAACGAAGAGGATCAGCGCGACGAAGTTGATCCACGTCACCTGCTCCTTCGGCAGGCCGGTCGTGTTGATCATGAACTTCTGCATGTACGTGGTGAACGTGTAGAAGGCGATGGTGCCGCCGAGGGTAAGACCGACCACGGTCAGGCACTCTCGCGGATACGTGAGCAGGACCCTCAAGCTGCCGCGTTCGCTGTCCTCCTTGGAGGCAAGCTTGAAGTTCTCCGACTCGTCCATCGTGCGCCGTAGCCACATGACGGTCACGGCGGCGACCGCTCCGATGACGAACGCGATCCGCCAGCCCCAGTCATGCATCTGCACTGGTGTGAGCACCTGCTGCAAGACGATCTGTACGCCCAGCGCCAGCAGTTGGCCGCTCGTCAGCGTCACGTACTGAAATGAGGAGTAGAAGCCGCGGCGATGTGGTGTGGCGACTTCGCTCAGATACGTCGCGGAGGTTCCGTATTCGCCCCCCAGTGACAATCCCTGCAGCAGCCGGGCGGCGACCAGCAGGATCGGCGCCAGCGCGCCGATCTGCCCATACCCCGGCAGGACGGCGATGCCAAGTGACCCAGCACCCATCACGGTCACTGATAGCGTCAACGCCGCGCGGCGCCCAGATCGGTCGGCATACCAACCGAGCAACCAGCCGCCGAGCGGCCGGATCAGGAACCCGACCGCGAAGATCCCTGCCGTGTTCAGCAGCTGCGCAGTCGGATTCGCCGATGGAAAGAAGACGCTCGCGAAGTAGATGCTGAACGCCGCGTAGACATACCAGTCGTACCACTCGATCAAATTGCCGAGCGATCCGCGGATCACGTTGCCGGCCACCGACCTTTCGCGAGGTGCTTCGCCTGTTACCTGCTGTTCCAACTGCATGGTCCTTGGCCTCCTATTGCCTGTAGGTGTCGACCATGATGTGAGGGCGGACACAGACAGAGAAGTGGAAACGTCCGCGCAACGACGTTTCCTTGCACAATCCACAGATTGACCGGTGGCCCAATCACGGAGCTCTGCCGGTGGATGGGTTTTTCAGAGCCAGATTTCCCATCTGGAACGATCGGCCACGGTGTGAGCATAGGTTTGAGGATGTGGGCGCGAGCCGCGCGCCGTAGCCAACGGTCTGCGAGGTCACACGTCTTGACACCTCCCGTTCCTGCGGAATTCGCTCGTGGTCTCCACTGTGCCCGGATGCGCCTCGCCCTACGACGTATCGGCCCGTTGGCGGCGACCCTGATCTGCGTTTTCGCGTGTTCCATCCAGGGGGCCCCGCGGGCGTGGGCCGACCCACCTCTGGCGGCCCAGATGGACTTCGGGGGACTGGTCCGGACTTACGAATTGCACGTTCCGGCCGGTGTCGGCCATCCGTCGGCTCTCGTCGTTAATCTGCATGCCGCTGGCGCGACCGGGCGGGATCAGGCCGCACTGACCCACTACGATTCCGTCGCCGACGCGCACGGGTTCGTCGCGGTTCACCCTGACGGCATCGACCTGAGTTGGGCCGACGGCCGTGGTGCGTCGCAGCCGGACCGCCAAGGGGTCGACGACGTGGGATTCATTGCAGCACTGGTGGGCAAGCTCGTCGCGGAGTACGGCATCGACCCGGGCCGCGTGTTCGTGACCGGCCTGTCGGCGGGCGCGTTCATGGCGAACCGGCTCGCGTGTGATCGTGCGGACTTGTTCGCCGCAATCGCCCCCGTGGCAGGGACACTGGGCACGAACGTGGGATGTAGTCCGTCGCGGCCGGTGTCCGTCCTCGCAACACACGGCACCGCGGATCCCGTCGTCCCGTATGGCGGCGGAACCATGACGGGCCGCGGCGGAACCAGCGACGTTCTGGCAGCGCCTGCGATGGTGGAGCGTTGGCAACAAATCGACCGATGCCAGAACACGCCGTCGCAAGACGCACTTCCCAACAACGGTGACGGCACCGGAACTCAACGCGTGACGTATTCGCAGTGTGCGGAGGGCACGGCAGTGGAGTTCATGCGCATCGACGGCGGCGGTCATACCTGGCCCGACGCCCCGGAGATCCTGCCGGTGCAGGCCGTTGGCTCAGCCAGTCACGCATTCGACGCCTCCGAGGCGTCGTGGCAGTTCTTCAAT
>JAVRPF010000408.1:0-4693 GCA_032162385.1 Mycobacterium sp. | reverse complement strand
TCCCGCGCGTAGCCCCACAGCACCGGCATCTCGCTGAGTTTGCTTCGGTTGCACTTGAAATGCCCGTGGTAAACCGGGTCGAATCGGGCCAGCGTGGTGAACAGTCGCACGTCGGCCTCGGTGATGGTGTCGCCCACCAGATATCGCTGATTGGTCAGGCGATCGCTCACCCAATCCAGTGCGGTGAACAGCCGGTCATAGGCGGCCTCGTAAGCCTGCTGCGAGCCGGCGAAGCCGCACCGGTATACGCCGTTGTTGATTTCGGTGTAAATCCTCTTGCTCACCTCGTCGATCTCGGCGCGCAGCGGTTCGGGGTACAGCGCGGGCGCACCATCACGGTGGTAGGCGGTCCACTCGGTCGACAGGTCCAGGGTCATCTGCGCGAAATCGTTCGTGACGACGGCACCGGTCGGCACGTCGACGATCGCCGGGACGGTGATCCCCTTGGGGTAGTCGGGGAAGCGTTTGAAGTAGGCGTCTTGCAGCCGCGGGATCTTCAGAACCGGGTCGACACCACCCGGGTCGAGGTCGAACGTCCAACTGCGCTGGTCGTGTGTTGGGCCGCAAAACCCAATGGAGAGAACATCTTCCAGCCCCAGCAACCGCCGGACAATGATCGCGCGGTTTGCCCACGGACAGGCGCGCGCGACAACGAGTCGATACCGCCCCGGCTCCACGGGATAGCCGTCGCGTCCGTCGGCGGTGATGCGGGTGGTGATGTAGTTGGTGTCGCGGGTGAATTCACCGGCACCGGCAACATAGGTGGCCATGGCGACCATTCTGCTACGTGGCAATTGACTCAGTCGACGCAGACACCGTCAGAAACCGTCGAGCCAGGTTGGCCTCGGTCGACTCGCCCGCTTCCCAGTGCGCGATCCACGGCCCGGTGCCCTCTGACTGATCGACGATTCCGTCCTCCAGCCAGCTGTACCGTCCTTGCAGCACATCGTGGGTCAGCTGCACATCGCTGCTGTCGGTGTTGGTCCACAACGCGTCGAACAGGGCCTGGACCCGCAAGGTCGCTTGCTGGCAGAACGTTTCGGCCAGTTCGTAAGCCTGTTGGCCCAACACCGGATCCGCGACGCGCTGCCCTTCGGCCCGCACGCACGTCGCCGACATCGCGAACAGCTCGGCACCTATATCGACGATGCGCCCCAAGAATCCCTGCTTTTGCTCCAGTTTGGCTTGCCAGCGCGCCATCCCGTAGAAGGTGTTGCGGGCCAGCTTGCGGGTGGAGCGTTCGATAAACCGCAGGTGCGACGCCAGCGGGCCAAACTCGCTGTATGCCCTAGGTCGCTGCCCTTCACCAAAAACCAGCTGGGGCAACCATTTTGCATAAAACCCGCTCGCGCCGACCGCCGCGGCCGCCTTCTCGCGCAACCCCGTGTCAGGTTTCGCGAGGTCACCGGCAGCACTCAAGTGGGCATCGACGGCTTCTCGGGCAATGAGCAGCCTCATGATCTCGCTCGATCCCTCGAAGATGCGGTTGATCCGCAGATCGCGCAGCGCCTGCTCGGCCGGTACCGCGCGCTCGCCGCGGGCGGCCAGGGATTCCGCGGTCTCATAGCCACGGCCACCCCGGATCTGCAAGAGATCATCGGCGATGACGCAGGCCATTTCGCTGGACCACAATTTGGCCAGCGCCGCCTCGATGCGGATGTCGTTGCGGCCTTCGTCGGCCATCTGCGCAGACAGTTCCAGCACGGCGTCCAGTGCGTAGTTGGTGGCGGCGATGAACGAGATCTTGTTCGCCACCGCTTCATGTTTGGCCAACGGCTTGCCCCATTGCACACGCTCGCCGGACCATTCGCGCGCGATCTTCAGTGCCCACTTTGACGACCCGGTCGCGTTCGCGGGAATCGACAGCCGTCCGGCGTTGAGTGTGGTGAGCGCGATCTTCAACCCGTCGCCTTCGCGGCCGATCAGGTTCTCGGCCGGAACACGAACGCTGTGCAGGCGAGTCACGCCATTCTCGATACCGCGTAGCCCCATGAACTTGTTGCGCCGCTCCACCGTGATCCCGGGCGAATCGGCCTCCACGACGAATGCGCTGATCCCGCCGCGGTGCCCGTCGCTCTTGGGTACCCGGGCCATGACCACCAGCAGTTCGGCAACCACGCCGTTGGTGGTCCACAACTTCACACCCTCGAGTTCGTAGGCCTGACCGTCCTCGACTGGTGTCGCCGTCGAGGCCAGCCGCGCGGGGTCGGAACCCACGTCCGGCTCGGTGAGCAGAAAAGCCGATATGGCCCCAGCAGCACACCGCGGCAGGAACTTCCGCTTCTGCTCAGCGCTACCGGCAAGTTTCAGCGGCTCGGGTACCCCGATCGACTGATGCGCCGACAGCAGCGCACCAAGACTGGGGTGAACCGACGAAATCATCATCAATGCCCGGTTATAGGCAACTTGCGACATGTCCAACCCGCCGTATTCGGACGGAATCTTCATGCCGAAACAACCCAATTCAGCCAGCCCCTTGACGTATTCATCGGGAATCTGCGCATCGCGCTCGATAACACTGCCGTCGACGGTGTCCAGGAACTCTCGCAGCGTGCCGAGGAACTCGCGGGTGCGCGCCTCGTCGACGTCGGACGGTTTAGGGAACGGGTGTATCAGTTCCAACGGGAAATGACCGAGAAACAACTCTTTGGCGAAGGACGGTTTATCCCAACCACTTTCGCGGGACTCTTCCGCCAAAGCTCTCGCTTGTTCCTCAGTGACCTGCGCCTGCTGTGCCATCGCAGCCTCCTCGCTACCCGACTATCGCGAGGACTGAGTACCCAAAGTACGACGCGGTACTCCCGCTGCTTCGCGGCGCGCGTCGTCGACGAAGTTAGGCGTCGAGCTCCCGGGCCACCGCCTTGACCACCTCGGAGACACGACGAGCCACCTTGCGGTCGGGGTAACGACCCTTACGCAACTCGGGCTGTACGGCGCTCTCCAGCAGCGTGATCATGTCCTCGACCATGCCGTGCAGCTCATCGGGGCCGTGCTTGTGCTCGACAGGTATCTCGCGGCGCGTCTTGGCAAGGGTGGGCGGTGGATCGATCAGCTTGAGACTCAACGCCTGCGGTCCGCGCCGGCCAGAAGCCAAGCCAAATTCCACCCGCTGCCCTGCCTTGAGGCCTTCGACGCCCGCGGGCAACGCCGACGAGCGGACATAGACGTCCTCGCCCTCTTCCTGTGACAGGAAGCCGAACCCCTTTTCGGCGTCGTACCACTTAACCTTGCCGGTCGGCACTGGTCTCACCTGCTTGTCTGACGGATTACTAGGAATGGACAACGCAAGAAGCGTCCCGCTTGTGCAGGACGCGATGCGGATTCAGATCCTACTCGGGTGGTTGCCGGGCGAGCACCCCCGTTTCCTCGTGACTCGCTACGCTGGCAGTACCCCTGGAGGTGATATGCGCCTGGTTCTGAACATAATTTGGCTTGTATTCGGTGGCCTCTGGCTGGCCGTCGGGTACCTGGCTGCCGCGCTTATCAGCTTCTTGCTCATCATTACGATTCCGTTCGGGTTCGCGTCCCTGCGCATCGCCTCTTATGCGTTATGGCCGTTCGGCCGGACGATTGTCGACAAGCCGACCGCCGGCACCGGCGCCGTGATCGGAAATGTGATCTGGGTGCTGCTGTTCGGCATCTGGTTGGCGATCGGTCATCTGGTGAGCGCGGCGGCCATGGCGGTCACGATCATCGGCATTCCGCTGGCGCTGGCCAACCTCAAACTGATCCCGGTGTCGCTGATGCCGCTGGGCAAGGAGATCGTTCCCGTCGACGAGGCGCGCGCGGTCTCATTCCAAACGCGAGCGGCCGCATGACCGTCATCGATCTGGGCGTGCCGTCGCTGGGGACCGCCGAGGCGGCACCGACCGCCGGCCCGCTCGTCGACACCTTCGGCCGCATCGCCACCGACCTGCGGGTGTCGCTGACAGATAGGTGCAACCTGCGCTGCACGTACTGCATGCCCGCCGAAGGGCTGGACTGGATGCCGAGCGAGCAGCTGCTGCGCGCCGACGAGCTGGCCCGGCTGATGCGCATCGCGGTCACCAGGCTCGGCATCACCAGCGTCCGATTCACCGGCGGCGAGCCGCTGGTGGCCAAGCACCTCGAGGACGTCGTCGCGGCGACCGCATCCTTGACGCCCCGCCCGGAAATCACGTTGACGACCAACGGCATTGGGCTGGACAAGCGGGCCGCCAAGCTCAAACGGGCCGGACTGGACCGGATCAATGTCTCACTCGACACCGTCGACGCAGCACGCTTCGCCAACATCACGCGCCGCGACCGGCTGCACGACGTGCTGGCCGGGCTCGAAGCCGCGAAGGCCGCCGGGCTCCAACCCGTCAAGGTGAACGCGGTGCTGGATCCGGTCACCGGGTTGGACGACGCCGTCGCGCTGCTTCGGTTCTGCCTCGACAACGGATACCAGCTGCGCATCATCGAACAGATGCCGCTCGACGCAGGCCACGCGTGGAAGCGCGGCGAGGCCATCGCGGCCGACGACGTACTGGCGACGCTGCAGAGACACTTCGACCTACGGCCGGACCCGACGCCGCGCGGTTCGGCGCCCGCGGAGCTGTGGGAGGTCGCGGGAGGCTCAGGAGTCGTTGGCAAGGTCGGCATCATCGCCTCGGTCAGCCACGCGTTCTGCTCGGCCTGTGACCGCACCCGCCTCACCGCGGACGGCCAGGTC
>JAVRPF010000407.1:0-10464 GCA_032162385.1 Mycobacterium sp. | reverse complement strand
CGATGGCGGCGGTCAGCGTCCGCGAATCGGATTCCGACATCCCGATGTCGGCGAACACCTCGTTGTTGAGCGTCACCGTCGCGTCCTCGACGGTCGAGCGGCCCAGATCGGTCAGCCGGACCAGCGTGGTGCGGCCGTCGGTCGGGTGCGGAATGCGTTCGACCAGACCGTCGCTCTCGAGCCGCCGGATGGCGTGCGTAACGCTGGTGACGTGGACCTGCAGGCGGTCGGAGGCCTTCGTGATCGGCAGCGCGCCGCCGCTCGAGAACGCCAGCAGGCGCAACAGTTCGTACCGGGAAAAGGTCAGGTCGTAAGGCCTCAGCGCCGACTCGACGCGGGCCAGCAGGATCTGGTGCGCCCGCATCACCGAGGTCACCGCCACCATGCCCTCGGCGACGTCGCCCCACCCGGAGCGTTCCCAGTTGTCGCGGGCCAACGCGATCGGGTCGCGCTTGGCGGGCTTAGAGGACACGCCCCTTCATACCGCACCAGACGTCGGGGACGAGGGAACTCAGCGCAGGCGAACCGAATCAGGCCAGTGCCACCGCGGACAGCACCGCTCGCGACGACTGGCGGTTGCCGACGCTGATGCGCGCGCCGCCATCGGCGTAGCCACGCACCCGCAGGCCCCTGCCCGAGAACACCTCCTGCCACGGACGGGCACAGGCGGGCAGGTAGACGAAGTTGGCGTGACTGTCGGTGCTGTACACCCCCATCGCGGCAAGCCGGGCCCGAAGGTAGCGGCCCTCCGCGTTGATCACCCGGATGCGTTGCCGTAGTTCGACTTCCGCGTCGTACGAGGCGGCGACGGCGACCAGGCCGGTGACGCCCATGCCGAACGGCAGCTGCATGGTCCACAACCGCCGCGCCAGGTCGGGCGCGCAGAATCCGTATCCGATGCGCAGTCCCGCCAGGCCGTAGGCCTTCGAGAACGTGCGCAGCACCACGACATTGGGGAATCGCGCGACCAATGCGGGCGCGTCGATCCTCTGCTCGGGCGCCAGGAACTCCGCATAGGCCTCGTCGAGTACCACCACCGTGTCCGACGGCACCCGGCAGAGGAACCGCTCGACGTCGGCTGCGGGTTCGACGGTGCCGGTCGGGTTGTGCGGGCGGCACAACACCACCACGCGCGCCCGGGCGGCCGCGTCGGCCATGGCGTCGAGATCGTGGTGGCCGTGCCGGTCCAGGGCCACCGTCACCGACTTCAGCCGCGCCATCTGCGCGAAGATCGGGTAACCGTCGAACGTCGGGGACGTCATCACCATCGTGTCGCCGGGATTGGTCACCGCGTGCAGCACCTGCATCACCACGCCCGTGGCGCCTGCGCCGATCACCACCTGGTCATCGCGCACCCCCACCCGGGCGGCGATCAGCGACCGCATCCGCTCCGGTAGGAACTCCGGGTAGCGGTTGGCGGCGTCGATCGAGGCGACCAGCGCCGAGCGCACCGACGGCAGCGGCGGGAACGGATTCTCGTTGAGCGACAACGCGAATGGGTTCACGGCCTCGGGCAGCGCGTCCACGGCATCGGTCAGGGCATAGTGCATGGTCATGCGGCGCGTCCGCCCCACTGGACGGCGGCGGCCCCGGCGAAGTCACCGGCGTGCGCGAACGCCGCCATCATGATCACGTCGCCCTTCTTCACCTGACCGTCGGAGATCGCGCGATCGAGGTTGATCGGGATACCCGCGGCGAAGAGGTTGCCGCACTCATCGAAGGTGTCGAGGTGCCTGTCCTTCGGAAGCTCCAGCGCCTCGCGCCAGTTGCGCAGGAAGGCGCGGTTGGGTTGATTGGTGACGAGCAGGTCAATATCCTTGGACTGCATGCCGATTCGGTCACACACGGCCAGCGCCACCTCGGGCACCTGCCGGTTGCCCCGCGCCAGCACCTTGGTGATCTTGCTCTCGGTGAATCCGATGCAGGCCTCGCCCGGCCCCGCCTGCCACCACTTTCGGGGCGGGTCTATGTCGAGTGTCATGTCGCCGGCGTACTCGCCGTAGGTGCGGCATTCGATGTCGAGGATCGGCGATTCGTCAGACAGCGTCACCAGGCCGACGGCGGCGCCATCGCCGGGTACCGCTGCCTGCGGTTTGCGGCGTACTCCTGGCTGATCGAAGGCCTGGCCGGCGGCGTTCTGCGCGACAGCGATCAGCGCAGTGCGCCCCTCACCCGACTCCAACAGGTTGCGCGCCAGTTTCAGACCCAGAACGAACGCCGCGCAACCGCCGTTGTGCAGATCGATCACCCAATTCGGTTTCATCCCAAGGCGATGCGCCATGCCGCCGCCGCCGCCGTAGAACGGCATGTCCGGCGCCTGGGTGTGGGTGATGAGCACGTCGACATTCGCGATGGCGTCCTGGCCGTGGCGTTCCACCAGACCCGCAGCGGCGCGCTCCACCATGTCGATCGCCGTCTCGTCCTCGGCGACGTGGTGACGGAACTTGGGTGCGCGGAACATCAGGTTGTCGCGCAGGTCGTCCGAATCGGCGAACTGAGCGTAGTAGTCGGCGCCGATCGGGTCCCCCGGTAGATACGTCGACAGATCCATCAAGCTCACGGTCATGGCGGTCCTCATCTCATCCATGCCGGTGTCACCGACAGGCCGTTTTGGTGGCGATATTCGGCAATTGCCTTGAGGTTCTTCAGTTCCAGCATGTGACCGGCGCCGAACATGTCCCAGAAGTCGCCGACCCATACCGGGCGCTCCTGGGGGGCGGTGTCCGGGTACGGGTTGTGGTCGTAGAACGGGTGATGGCAGTTGGTCCACAGCACCACCGACCCGGGCTTGTCCAACACCACCTGCGCATCGATGATCCGCATCAGGTAGACCATCCAGAGGTGCTTGCCCTGGTCCCAGGCGCAGTGGTAGTCGACGGTGAGCGCCTCCTTGTTGGCGACCGTCCGGGTGTAGATCTCGGTCTCCGAGCCGAGGCGGTCGTAGGCCTGCCACAACCCGTCTTCATCCGTCGGCGTGAAGCCCCGCAGGCTGTAGGTCCACTCCTCGAGACTTCGGGTGTCCGACAGGTACTCGAACAGTTCGTCGGGCGGACAGTCGACGTAATCGTTGACGGTGCAGTACTCACCGAAGACTTCGTCGTGCGGATACACCGACCGCATCATCTCCATGATGATCGGCGTGGCCTTCTCACGTGGCGAGGTCTCGATCCGGATGACCCCGTCGATGGGTTCCGGATTGCCAGTGTGTGCGGTTATGTCGTCAAGCGCTGGCAGCGACATCGGGCATCATCTCCTTCTCGAACGAAAATTGTTGGGCGGCGTCAAGAAATGGTGCGAACGGCGGCATCTCGTCCGCGGAGCATTCGACGCTCACGACCGATGGCCCGTCGTGATCCAGGGCGGCACGAAGTGCGCCGGGCAGCTGGCCGACGTCGGTGACATCGACGGACGGGAGCCCGGGGAACATCGCGGCGAGGCCGACGCCGAGGCGGCTCGGCGTGAACCGGTTGTAGCTGTACCGGTCGCCGTAGAACAGCTGCTCACGGGTGACGCACATGGCGTGGGCGTTGTTGTTGAACAGCACCACCGTCACCGGCAGGCCGTACTGGATCGCGGTGTGCAGTTCCATACCGTGCATGAAGAAGGCGCCGTCGCCGGCGACGATGACGGTCCGCCGTCCCCTCGCGAAGGCCATCCCGATACCGGCACCGAAGCTGTAGCCCATGCCACCCATGCCCAGCGCCACGACGAATCGCCCCGCGCGGCGCACCGGAAGGTGGTGAATCGCCGAAGCCCCGGTGTTGCCGGCGTCGACCACGACGTCCACGCCGTCGGGCAGCTCCGCGTCCAGCACGGTCATCGCGTCGCGGTAGCGGATGCCGTCACCGCGATGGACGGGCGGCATCAACTCGGTGTGCGGCATCGGACCGTGAACGCGCAGACCATGCGGCCTACCGTGGCCGGTCAGCGCCCGGGTCAGCTGCGACAACGATGCGCGCAGGTCGCTGGTGTGGACGTGGGTGCATGGCAGATACGGCGGCGCCGACCCGATCGACAGTGTCCGCACCCCCGCCAGTGCATCGTCGAGGCCGGTCCGAGCCGTCACCGACAGCCGGGTGCCCACGACCAGGCATACCGCACTGTTTCGGACTGCGCCGGCAACGCCTGGGTGGCCCATCACCCCGGTCACACCCAGCGACGTCGATGCGCCGAGGCCGGGCGATCCGCTGACGTCCTTGGCATCGGGGACGGTCGCCACCCACGCCCGCAGCGCGGCGCGTAATTCCTCGAGTTCGGCGCGTGCATTGTCGCGGGCAACCTGCTCGCCCGCGATGATCGTGACCGGTCCCTGCGCGCGCTGCAGTGCCTGGGTGATCGCACGCGGATCCCCGGGCCGGGGTTTCGGATGGTCGGCGGGCACGACGGTTCCGTTGGCGTCGACGTCACTCTGCTGGACGTTCTTCGGCAGCAACAACACCGCGGGCCCTCCGGTCCGGGCGGCCGCGATCGCTTCAGGTAGCGCCGTCACGATGTCGGCCGCGGTGAGCACCCGCCGGCAGTACACCGAGACCGCGGAGAACAGCGCGTGGGCGTCGAGCGAACCGCCCTTGCCGCTGGTGTCCTGAAAACTGCCACGTCCGTCGAGCGCCGTCGGCGGCTGACCCACCAACGCCAGCACCGGAATCCCGCTGGTGAACGACTCCCCCAGCCCCGCAATCAGATTCAGCGATCCGCCACCAGACGTCGCCGCCACCACCCCGAGGCCGGCGGTGGCCCGACTGAATCCGTCGGCCATGGTCGCCGCCGCGAACTCGTGCTTGGCCAGTACTGCGGTGATCCCGTCGCAGTAGTGCGCGGCGTCGTAGAGGTCTTCGATGTTGGCGCCGTCGACGCCGAAGACGTGACTCACACCGCGAGCCGCGAGGCTGTCGACTATGTGGTCGACCACCCGGTACCTGCTGGCCATTGCTCACCTACTTCCGATCCCTGCATGTGACACGACTCGCGTGGCACCACGGTTCACGGCGTGGGCGAACTCACAGTTGACGCTCGAGTAAAACCTTCCCGGTGTCCACCGAAACCAATTGCACGGCAGCGATATCCGTCGCCGCGACGGGCGTGTTTCCGCTCGGCAGCGCAGTTGCGCCGGACATGCCAAGCCACGTCGCGATCTGCGTGTGGCTGCCGTCGCGGCCCACCACCACCATGCCGAGGTTGCTCGGCGGGGCAGCGCTGCCGCTCGACCACTGGCCGTATGTGCAGGCCATGTCGATGCGGGTGCCCCAGGCGAAGCTGTTCAACGCGATGGAGGCGCTGAACGGGGTCGGCACTAGCTTGTCCATCGGCAGTTGCTGCGCCGTCGTCTGATCCGTGCCGCTCTGGAGGCCCACGATGCCCGGTCGCACGGCGATCACCAGTCCGACGGCCAGCAGTGCGGCGGCCAGCCCGACGGCGGCCGACGTCAGTACCCGCGACCGCCGACGACGCCACCGCACCTTGTCGAGCACGGACTCCAACACCTCGGGTCGCAGTGGCGGAGGCTCGGGCTGCTCCTCGTCCAACGCACGGACATCCCCCACGTCGAGCATCGCCAGCAGTGCCGGCATGCCGCTGAGCTCTGCAACCGCCGCGCGGCACCGGTCGCACGTCTCGAGGTGCGCCTCGTATTCGCGGCGTTCCGCGCTCGACAGCGAACCAAGCACGTACGCCGCGTCCCACGTCCCGTACCGGTGGCCGTCCACCGCTTCCAAGCCTCGGAAATCACCAGACTGTGTCACCGTGTCACCCCCAATTCCTGCAAGTTGAGCCGAAGGGCGCGCACTGCGTAGTGCAGTCGCGACTTCACCGTGCCCTCGGCGATCTGTAGATCGGAGGCGGTCTGGGCCACGCTCCAGCCCTGGTAGTACGCACGGAGGATCACCGCGCGGTGATCGTCCGACAGTTGACTCATCGCCGTGCCGAGCAGTAATCGGTCCAGCGCGCTGTCCACCTCGTCGGGGCCTGCATGGTTTGCCACCGCTTCCACGTCGTCGGTATGAGTTTCGTTGCGGAACCGCGCGCTGCGGCGCTCGTCGATGATCAGGTTGCGCGCGACGGTGAACAGCCACGCTCGCGCCGACCGCTCGGGGTCGTAGGTGACTTCCGGATGCCGCCAGGCACGCAGCAGCGTTTCCTGCACCACGTCCTCGGCGCGGGCGGCGTCACCCGTCAACCGCAGGACGTAACGCCACAGCGCGCCGGCGTGCTCGTCGTAGAGAACCCGCATCATCGCGGCCTCCGGATCACTCATCCCCACCTCCGACAGTTAACACGCTATGGACGGGCGTGAAGTTCAGTCAAGCCCCCACGCGTGGCCACGCGCGTCTCCCACGAGTGTCCCGGCGACGCACCGTCGGTGCACGTGCAGGACCGTCGAACGGTCGCCTGCCCTGGCTGAGATTTGCCATTACTGGCGTAATCAGCCGTTGCGAACCACCGCTTGCCTGCCGAACGGCGAGCAACGACCAAGTGTCCAAGACCTCAGAGCGTGAGGATCCGTGGCCCCTCGTCGGTCACGGCCACCGTGTGCTCCCAGTGCGCCGCCCTCGATCCGTCGGCGGTGACGACCGTCCATTCGTCGTCCAGCACGTTCGTCTTGGTGGTGCCGAGCGTCAGCATCGGCTCGATGGCCAGCACGGAACCCGGCGCCAGGTAGGGCCCGCGGCCGGGTGCGCCCTCGTTGGGCAGAAACGGGTCCATGTGCATGTGACGGCCGATGCCGTGCCCGCCGTAACCGGCGACGATCCCGAACGCGCGGTCGTAGCGCTGCGCAGCGGCGCGGGTCTCGGTCTCGATGGCGTGCGAGACATCGGTTAGCCGGTTGCCAGGCACCATGGCGGCGATGCCGGCCTCCATCGACTCCCGGGTGGCCGCCGACAGCGCCTCATCGACCGGGATCAGCGCACCGACGCCGAACGTCACCGCCGAGTCGCCGTGCCAGCCGCCGAGGATCGCCCCGCAGTCGATGGACACCAGGTCGCCGGCGGCCAGGACGTCGGCGGCCGAGGGGATGCCGTGCACGACCCGATCGTTGACCGACGAGCAGATGCTCGCGGGGTAGCCGTGATAGCCAAGGAAGGACGGAATGCCGCCACCGTCGCGGATGACGGATTCGGCGATGGCGTCGAGGTCGAGGGTGGAGACACCCGGTGCGGCGGCCTGATGGACGGCGCGCAGCGCGGCCGCGACCAGGGCACCCGCGGCAGCCATGGCATCGAGTTCGTCGCCGCTGCGTTGGGCAACGACCTTGCGGCCGCGCAGGCCAGGCAGGCCGATCATCGACTACTTACCGAGGGCGCGCAGCGCGCGGGCGAACACCTCGTCCAGCGAACCGACGGCGTCGACGGTCTTGAGCTCGGCTTGGTAGTAGTCCAGCAGCGGAGCCGTTTCGTCGCGGTAGACCTTCATGCGGTTGAGGATGACTTCGTCGGTGTCGTCGGCGCGGCCCCGGCTCTTCAGGCGGCTGAGCAGCTCGTCCTCGGAGACACGGAACTCCAGCACCGCGTCCAGCTTGGTGTTGCGCGCGGCGAGCATGTCGCCCAGCGCCTTGGCCTGCTCCACCGAGCGGGGGAAGCCGTCGAGGATGAAGCCGTCGGCGGCGTCGGCAGCGTTGAGGCGGTCATCGACCAGCGCGTTGGTCAACGTGGCCGGCACCAGATCGCCTGCGTCGAGGTACTTCTTGGCCTCCAGGCCCAGCTCGGTCTCGTTGCTGATGTTGTCGCGGAACAGGTCCCCGGTGGAGATGTGCGGGATCCCGAGCTTCTCGGCCAGCTTGTGCGCCTGCGTGCCCTTGCCGGCCCCCGGCGGCCCCAACAAAACGATTCTCACTTGAGGAACCCTTCGTAGTTGCGTTGCATCAGCTGGCTCTCGATTTGTTTCACGGTGTCCAGGCCAACGCCGACCATGATCAGAACCGCAGTGCCGCCGAACGGCAGGTTCTGTACCGCGCCGGTGTTGCCGATCTCGAGGAACAGGTTCGGCAGCACGGCGATCACGCCGAGGTAGATCGAACCGGGAAGCGTGATGCGGCTCAGCACGTACCGCAGGTAGTCGGCGGTGGGCTTGCCCGGCCGGATGCCCGGGATGAAGCCACCGAATTTGCGCATCTCGTCGGCCCGCTCGTCGGGGTTGAACGTGATCGACACGTAGAAGTACGTGAAGAAGACGATCAAGCCGAAGTACACCGTGATGTAGGCCGGGCTGGCCGGGTTGGTCAAGTAGTCCGCGACGAACTTCTGCCACCAGCCGGTGCCCGGGTTGGAACTGCCGCTCTGGATCAGCTGCGTGATCAGGTGCGGGATGTAGATCAGCGACGACGCGAAGATGACCGGGATGACGCCCGCCTGGTTCACCTTGAGCGGCAGGTAGGTCGACGTGCCGCCATACATCCGCCGTCCGACCATGCGCTTGGCGTACTGCACGGGGATGCGGCGTTGACCCTGCTCGACGAACACGACGCCGATGATGATGATCAGCGCCGCGACGCAGACCGCGGCGAAGACCACACCGCCGCGGCCGTCGAGGATGGTCTTGCCCTCTGACGGGATGCGGGCGGCGATGCCGGCGAAGATCATCAGCGACATGCCGTTGCCGATGCCACGCTCGGTGACCAGCTCGCCCATCCACATCACCAGCCCGGCGCCTGCGGTAAGCACCAGCACGATGACGACCAGGGTGAAGATGCCCGAGTCATGGATGATCTCCAGCGAGCACCCCTGCAGCAGTCCGCCGTTGGCGGCCAACGCCACGATCGACGTGCCCTGCAGCAGCGCCAGCGCGATCGCCAGGTAGCGGGTGTACTGCGTCATCTTGGCCTGGCCGGACTGGCCTTCCTTGCGCAGCTGTTCGAAGCGCGGGATCACCACCGTCAGCAGCTGAACGATGATGCTCGCGGTGATGTAGGGCATCACGCCGACGGCGAACACCGACAACTGGAGCAGCGCGCCACCGGAGAACAGGTTGATCAGGGAGTAGATCTGCGCCGAGTTGCCGCCACTGACCTGCTCGATGCACTTCTGCACGTTCGGGTAGTTGACGCCTGGGGACGGCAGCGTGGCGCCTGCGCGGTACAGGATCACGATCCCGAGCGTGAAGAGGATCTTGCGTCTGAGATCGGCCGTCCGCAGCGACGAAATGAAAGCCGAGAGCACTCTTCCTCCTGCGCAGCCGAGCACTTGTCGCGGCGTGCCAATGGGGCTGGTCCTACCAGCGTGTGGTCAAGTCGTGCGCGGTTGGTCCGCCAGCTCGCAGGCATGCCCGTAGCCAGCAATATCGCGCGTCAAACAGTCTACGAGAGTATCAGCCACCACCGGTTGGACCAGCATCCGATCAGGCTGACCGCGGTCCAACCGGGTCTTCAGATTCAAAGCGTACAGTCGGAGCAGCTCGTTACACAGACTAAGTAATACCGACCCAAGGATCCCGGGAGATCGATGGAACGCACCAGCAACGACACATGGGATCTGGCGTCCAGCGTGGGAGCGACGGCGACGATGGTGGCCGCCGCACGAGCGCTGGCGTCCAGGGAAGCCGAACCGTTGATCTCAGACCCCTACGCCGAACCCCTCGTCCGTGCCGTGGGCATCGACTTCTTCACCAAGCTCGTCGACGGAGTCATCGCCGCGTCCGATGTCGACGACGACGGCGCCGCCCAGCTGATGACCGGGATGATGGCGGTGCGCACCCGCTTCTTCGACGACTTCTTCCTCGACGCCGCCCAGAGCGGTGTGCGACAGGCGGTGATCCTGGCGTCTGGACTGGATTCGCGGGCCTACCGGCTGCCGTGGCCTGACGGCACCGTGGTCTACGAGATCGACCAGCCCCAGGTTATCGAGGCGAAGACCGCGACGATGGCCGACATCGGCGCCACCCCGACCGCCGAGCGCCGCGCCGTCGCCGTCGACCTGCGCTACGACTGGCCGGAAGCGCTACGCCGCGCCGGGTTCGACTCCACCCAGCCGACGGCGTGGAGCGCCGAGGGGCTGCTGATGTACCTGCCGCCCGAAGCGCAGGACCGGCTCTTCGACGACATCACCGCGCTGTCGGCCCCAGGAAGTCAACTGGCCACCGAGTACCACCCGGACGGCGGGGCCAGCATCGGTGAACGTGCCAACGCCGTCAGCGACGCCTGGATGAACCATGGCTTCGACGTCAAGCTGACGGATCTGTTCTACGCCGGCGACCGCAAACCGGTGGTCGACTACCTGACCGCCCATGATTGGCAGGTGCACGCCCGCACCAGGCCCGAAGTGTTCGCCGGCTACGGCCGCGAGTTCCCCGACACCGAAGCACTCGCTCCGATGCGAACTTCGCTGTCCATCACCGCCACCCGAAAGTAGGAGAAACCAGATGGCAAGAACCGACGGCGACACCTGGGACCTGGCCTCCAGCGTCGGCGCAACGGCGACGGCAGTCGCCGCCTCCCGCGCGATGGCGTCCCAGGGCCCGGACGCGCTTCTCGACGAC
>JAVRPF010000406.1:0-5542 GCA_032162385.1 Mycobacterium sp. | reverse complement strand
TACACACCAACATCGTGCTCCTCGACGAGATCAACCGCTCCAGCGCGAAGACGCAGAGCGCGATGCTCGAGGCGATGGAGGAACGTCAGACCACGATCGCCGGCGTGGAGTATCCGATCCCCGAGCCATTCCTCGTCATCGCGACCCAGAACCCGGTGGACCAGGAGGGCACGTATCCGCTCTCGGAGGCGCAGACCGACCGCTTCATGCTCAAGGAAATCGTCCATTACCCGTCCACGGACGAAGAGGTCGAGGTCATCTCGCGGATGGACGCGGGGTTGTACGAGAAGGACCATCGGACGGCGCCCGTCGTGGCCGCCACCGACATCCTGCGCGTCCAGGATCTGGTTCGGACGGTGCACATGGACCGCGCACTGATCCACTACGCCAGCCGCCTCGTCGGTGTCACCCGCGAACCCGAGCAGTACCTGCCTGCGAACACGGCCCGGCTGATCGAGTACGGCGCCAGCCCGCGAGCCACCATCGCGTTCTGCCGGACGGCCCGCGCGTTGGCCATTCTGCGCGGTCGCAGCCACGTGGTTCCCGACGACATCGCCCGGCTCGCGCATCGCGTGTTGCGACATCGCCTGATCCTCGGTTTCGAGGCGGCCAGCGCCGGCGTGACATCGGACGTCGTGGTCGACGCGGTGTTGCAAGCGGTGCGGGTGCCGTGAGGTCATGGAGTAGACGAACACCGTGGGAAAGCACCTCGACAGCGCCAAGAAGTACTTCGGCCGCGACACCAGCGGACTGCTCGAGGGCGGCCGCTACGCGCTAGTCCACACGCGAAGCCTCGAGTTCGACGACCTCCGGCCGTACGTGCCCGGTGACGACGTGCGAGACATCGACTGGAAGGCGTCGGCCCGCTCGGGCCACGTGCTGATCAAACGATTCGTCTCCGAGAAGCACCACAAGATCCTGGTGGTGGCCGACGCGGGCCGGAACACGACCGCACTGGCTCCCTCCGGCGAGATCAAGCGGGACATCGCCGCACACGTCATCGGCGCCATGGGACTGATCACTCTCCGTCGTTCCGACGAGATCGGCATGGTGTTCGGCGATACCCGCGGATGCGTCGACATCCGGCTGCGGCGCGGCGAGACGCACATCGAGTATCTGCTGCACCGGTTCCAGCACCAGACCACGACGCGGCAGGCACGCAGCGACATCATCACCCAACTGGACTGGGTGGCAAGGCATTACCGCCATCCCTTGCTGATATTCGTGGTGTCCGACGAACCCGATGTCGACGGACGGCTCGGCGACGTTCTGACCCGGCTCACCGGCAGGCACGACGTGATGTGGGCGATGGTCTCCGACATGCCCGCGGTTGGGTCGGCCGAGGACGAGCAGGACGGCTTCGACGTGACCACCGGACGCTTCGTCCTGAACGGGGCCGCGGTGGGTCCCGGTGTGATCGCCGCGTACCAACGCGCTGAAGCGCAACGACGGGAACGGCTTTCGGAGTTCATGACCGTGCACGGCGTACCGCACGCGATGATCGCGGGCAGCACGGACATCAGGACCGAACTGATCGCGATGACCGGGGTGTTCGCCCGTGCCGGATGACCTTCTCCGTCATGTCATCGGTCCGACGCCCTACTCGTCCTGGTGGTTGTCGACGGCCGTGCTGCTATTGCTCGTCCTCATCGCCTGGTACGCAGGCGTATTCGTACTGACCCTGCCGAACCGACGACTGCGCGACCTACCCGTCGTCGGAGCGGTACGCGGCGACGTGGTCCGGCGTCGCTTCGCCAGGACGGTTCACCAGATCGGCGAGAGGTACCGCTCGGGTGATCTCGCCGCCGCGCCGGCCGGTGCTGCGATCAGCTCCGCACTGCGTGGCTTCCTGGAACAGGCCACCGGCGTCCGCGCCCAGTACATGCAGGTCGACGAGATCGCTGCGGGTGAACTCGCGCGGGCCGCACCGCTGCTGGAGCAGCTCATCGACGCCCAGTTCAACGCGGCATCGCAGGTGGACGTCGGAGCGGTGTGCGAATCCACCGAGGGGCTGATCCGATCGTGGACCTGACCTGGTGGGTCGTGGCGATCGCCGGCTGCGTGGCTTTGGCGATCTGCATAGCCGCCGTGGTGTTTCGACCGATGGACGCCGAGCGTCGTCAGTTGCGTCCGCTGGCCAACGTCGGCCGCCTGACCACGCTGCCCGAGTACGTTCGCGCGGCACGCATCCGGTCGTCGTCGATGGTCATCGCGATGGTGCTACTCGTCGTCATCTTCGCAGGCGCGGTCGTCGCCGCTTCCCGTCCGACGGGGTTGCCTTCCGCTGCAGGCGAATCGGGCGCAGGCCAGCCGGAGGACATCATGCTCTGCGTCGACGCACCGGTGACGGATCCCACCGCGAGCGCGGCGTTACGCTACTTCGCCGAGCAGGTGAAGACGTTCGACACCCAGCGCATCGGGCTGACCTCGCCGAACCGGCGGGTGGTGCCGCTCACCCGCGACTACCAGTACGCCGCGGCGCAGTTGTCCACCTACGCGCAACCCGAACGGGACAATGCACGCAACGGTTTCGTGGCGCCGGTGTCCTACGTGGACTACGCCGAGGGTGCCGAGGACCTGCTGGCGCTGTGCCTGACCGGGTTTCCGTCCTTCGATCAACCACCCGTACAACGGCGTTCGGTGATCTACGTCGGACCCGACGCCCTCCGCTCGCCCGATGAGCGTCGGCCCGCGCTATTCACCGCCGACCGGGTGAAGGAGTTGGCCGGCACGGCGGGCGTACAGGTCAACGTCCTCGTCACGGGCTCGGACAACGACACCCTGGCCTCCCTGGCCCGCGACACCGGCGGCCGCGCCTTCTCCGCAGATTCCGTGACCGCGGATTTGGCGGATATCAGGGACAACCCGCCCGCGGCGGCGTCCGCCGAAGACAGCGCACCGGTCAAGCCGACCGAATCCCCCGACGTTCCACTGGCAGTGGCGCTCCTGGCTGCCCTGATGTTGGTCGCCTGGCCGGTGGTGCGGCGATGACCTTTCAGCCCGTGTTGCCGCCGCTGCTGCTCGCCGCCGTCGCGGCCGCGATCGTCGTGGTCCGCGTCGTCGCGCTGCACCGGTTGACTGCCGTAGGCCGGACGCGTCCCGCACCGGCGGGCAGGAGCGAAGCGACCCGGGGATCTGCACAGTGGCGATGGTGCGGGCTGACCCTGGCCGCGCTGCTCCTGCTCGCGGCGGCCACGCGACCGGTGATCGGCAGCGACGAGCAGGGCACCGTCCGCGTGGCCGGGGACGGTGATCCGAACGTGTTCCTCGTCGTCGACCGCTCGGCCGACATGCGCGTCGACGACCTGGCCGGTGGCCGGGAGCGGATGGCCGGCGCGCGCGACGACATCGCCGCGCTCATCGACCGGTATCCCCACGCCCGCTTCGCCGTCATCGCCTTTGCGTCGCGTCCGTCGTTGGACTGGCCGTTGTCGCAGGACACCTGGAGTCTGCGGCCGGTGATGTCGGCCCTGACGCCGTACGCCTCGGCGCCCGACGCGGTGTATCAGACCAACGTCGGCGCCGCGGGCAATGTGCTGCGCTACCAGCTCATCGGTGCACGACAGCAGTACCCGCGCGCGCAGAACCTAGTCTTCTACCTCGGCGCGGGCGCTGGCGAAACCCAGGCGCCGCAACGGCAATTCGAGCTGCCCGATGGCGCGGTGGATGGTGGAGCGGTGCTCGGCTACGGCAGCGCCCATGGCGGCGCCATTCCAGGGACTGACGTCGCCCGGTCGGTCATCGACGAGCGGGCGTTGCGCGGCGTCGCCGATCAGATCGGCGTTCCGTACGTCCCCCGCGACGGTGCCACGCCGCTCATCGGAGTCCTCGCCGACGAAGGCACTGACGTCGCGCCACCCCCGCCGGTCGCAGCGCCCCCCGGACGGGCGGAGCTGTACTGGGCGCCTGCGGTCGGCGCCGCGATCCTGATCCTGATCGAGCTCTACCTGGTGCTGCGCGAGTTCCGGCGGACCCGGCTGGCCAACGCGGACGTAGTCGTGTGAACCCGATCCACTGGTGGCGCAGCGGACCGCCGCGGGTGCGCCTGCGGCGACGACTGCTGGTGTTCTCCGCGCCCGTCGCGGTGCTGCTTGTCGTCGCGCTGCTGAAGCTGTGCTCGGTCGTGATCGCCGGTGGTTCGGCCGCGTCCGACTTCGCGCGGCGGGACACCGGTGCGCTTCGGACCGAGGTCGCGACGCTGAACGTGCTCAACGTCGTCGAGCCGGCGAAGGCGTTCTTCGCCGCAGGCGACCTCGCCGTGCTCGACGGCCGACTCGAGGATGCCGACAAGCAGTTCTCCGAGGCGCTGGGGCGTACCGGGCCCGCAGAGTCGTGCGCCGCCCGGGTCAACCTCGAGCTGGTCCGGGAAACGCTCGGCGACAAGGCAGTCGGAGTCGCGGACGTCGATGCGGCGGTCGCCCGATATCGCAGTGCGCTCTCCGTCGTCGAGGGCGCCCCCGCCGGATGCTTCGAGGGCAACACCGATCCCGATCCGGACCGGCGCGTAGTCCGCGACGAGGCGGCCGCCCGGCTGAACGACAAGATCGACGGCATCGGGGTGGCGCCGCCGTTGCCGCCGCCACCCGTAGCCGAACCGCCGCCACCACCACCACCGCCCGCGCCTCCGCCAGTGGGATCCGAACCAGCAGAACCTGATACACAGCTGCGGCTGAACCCCGGCACGGGCGATCCGCTGGAGCGCCTGCAGCAGATCCTGCGGGATGCGGCGGTGGCCTAGGGCTCCCAAATGATCAGGATGTTGGGTTCGTCGCTCGTACCTCGGACTGTAGCGGCAATACTTTCTTGCGCGTCAGTTCTGAACTGACCGGTTTCCCGCGCGCGACGGCGCCGGAGGGTGTTGACTACTTACCACGTTTGGTTCGGCACTTTCGAGGTGAGTCTCATGGCACGTATTGACCTGTGGGCCAAGATTCCGCTGATCGGCATGTCCATGGTGTTCCTGGCGATGTTCATCGTCGCGGTCACCGCGTACCTCCACGCCGGTTGGTATTCGATCATCGGCTACGCGATTGCGGCCGTGGTCGCCGTGTGTGGCTTCGTCATGACGTTTCGCGACGTCAGAGACACGCCGGGACCCCCGGAGCAGTGGGATGCCCGGGGCACCCCGGTTGATCCTGCGTCCCCCCAAACCTGACTAGAGCGAGGACCGGTTCGATGACCACAACACCCGATCCGTCGACGTACGACAACTCCGCGCTGCTGGCGGAGGACGAGGGGTACCACAAGGGCCTCAAGCCCCGGCAGCTGCAGATGATCGCGATCGGCGGTGCCATCGGCACCGGACTGTTCCTCGGTGCCGGCGCCCGACTACACAACGCCGGACCGGGCCTGTTCTTGAGCTACGCGTTCTGCGGCATCTTCGTCTTCCTCATCCTGCGGGCGCTGGGCGAACTCGTGCTGCACCGGCCGTCGTCGGGGTCCTTCGTGTCGTATGCGCGCGAATTCCTCGGCGAGAAGGCGGCGTTCGTCGCCGGCTGGATGTACTGGCTGAACTGGGCGTTCACGGCCATTGTCGACTCGA
>JAVRPF010000405.1:0-4730 GCA_032162385.1 Mycobacterium sp. | reverse complement strand
CGCGGTTTGGTGTCGGCTGTCGCTGTCCTCGCGCTCACGCTGATCCATCTCCTTGCCGTCGTGACGGGTTTCCCGTTCAAACGCCCGCAAGGAAAGGTCACCATGCCCCGCTCGAAGCCCAACCCGATGAAGTTCTTCATCTCGGCAGGCGCCCTCGCCGTCACCGCGACCCTGCTCGCCGCGTGCGGCGGCGGGTCCAGCGACGTCGCAGGAGGCGATGGCCAGCCCAAGGCCGACACCACCCTGACCCTGGTCGCATACGCGGTGCCCGAACCAGGCTGGAGCAAGATCATCCCCGCGTTCGCCGCCACACCAGAAGGCAAGGGCGTCGCGGTGACGACCTCCTATGGCGCGTCGGGCGACCAGTCCCGCGGCGTGGTCGACGGCAAGCCCGCCGACATCGTGAACTTCTCCGTGGAGCCCGACGTCACCCGGCTGGTCAAGGCCGACAAGGTGGCCAAGGACTGGAACGCCGACGCCACCAAGGGCATCCCGTTCGGCTCGGTGGTCTCCCTCGTCGTCCGGAAGGGCAATCCGAAGAACATCAAGGACTGGGACGACCTGCTGCAACCCGGCGTCGAGGTGGTCACGCCGAGCCCGCTGAGCTCCGGCTCGGCCAAGTGGAACCTGCTGGCGCCGTACGCCGCCAAGAGCAACGGCGGCGAGGACGCGCAGGCGGGCCTGGACTACGTCAACAAACTCGTCACCGAACACGTCAAGACCCGCCCGGGCTCCGGACGCGAAGCCACCGACGTGTTCCTCCAGGGCACCGGTGACGTGTTGATCAGCTACGAGAACGAGGCCATCAACACCGAGCGGCAGGGCAAGCCGGTCGAGCACATCAATCCGCCGCAGACCTTCAAGATCGAGAACCCGGTCGCGGTCGTCACCAGTAGCGCCCACCTCGCGCAGGCCACCGCGCTGAAGAACTTCCTCTTCACCACCGAGGGCCAGAAGGTCTGGGCGCAGGCCGGTTTCCGACCCGTCGATCCCTCGGTGGCCGAGGGCTTCAGCACCGACTTCCCGACTCCCGAGAAGCTGTGGACCATCGACGATCTCGGCGGTTGGAGCGCCGTTGATCCCGCTCTGTTCGACAAGGACAACGGCTCGATCACCAAGATCTACAAGCAGGCGACTGGATGACAGCTGGCCTAGCGCCGACTCCCGAGGCGCCGCCTCGTCGGCCGGGCCGGCGCCACGGCACGACGTCACTGCGGGTGGGCGCAGCGACGTTGTGGCTCAGCGTCATCGTGCTGCTGCCACTGGCGGCCATCCTGTGGCAGTCGGCCGGTGGTGGCTGGACCGCGTTCTGGAATGCCGTCAGCTCCAACGCCGCACTCGAGTCGTACAAGGTGACGCTGACGGTCTCCATCGGCGTCACCGCGGTGAACCTGGTGTTCGGCCTGCTCGTCGCCTGGGTACTGACCCGCGACGACTTCCCGGGCAAGCGGCTCGTCGACGCCGTCATCGACCTGCCGTTCGCGCTTCCGACCATCGTCGCGAGCCTGGTGATGCTCGCGCTGTACGGTCCGAACAGCCCTGTCGGACTTCATATTCAGCACACCAAGTGGGGCATCGGAGTCGCACTGTTGTTCGTCACGTTGCCGTTCGTCGTTCGCTCGGTGCAGCCCGTCCTCCTGGAACTCGACCGCGAGGTTGAGGAGGCCGCCGCGTCGTTGGGCGCCAACAACCTGACCATCTTCACCCGGGTGGTCCTGCCCGCGCTGTTGCCGTCGCTGCTATCCGGTGCGGGCCTGGCGTTCTCGCGCGCGATCGGCGAGTTCGGCTCGGTCGTATTGATCGGTGGCGCGGTGCCGGGGGAGACCGAGGTGTCCTCGCAGTGGATCCGCACCCTGATCGAGAACGACGACCGCACCGGCGCCGCAGCGATTTCCATCGTGCTGCTCGTCGTCTCGTTCCTGGTGCTGTTCGTCCTGCGGGCCGTCGGCTCGCGGGCGGCCAAGCGTGAGGAGTTGGCTCAATGATCCTGTCGCGGTCGGTGCGTTATCTCCTTCGCTATCTGGCCTTGGCCTACATCCTGGTGCTGGTCGTCGTGCCGGTCGGGCTCATCCTCTGGCGCACGTTCGCGCCGGGTTTCGGCGAGTTCGTGGCATCGATCACCACGCCGGCCGCGGTATCGGCGTTGCAGTTGTCGGTCCTGGTGGTGGCGATCGTGGTGCCGCTCAACGTGGTATTCGGTGTGCCCACCGCGCTGGTGCTGGCCCGCAACAGGTTTCGCGGCAAGAGCGCGTTGCAGGCGGTCATCGATCTGCCCTTCGCCGTGTCGCCGGTGGTGGTCGGTGTCGCCCTGATCCTGCTGTGGGGTTCGGCGGGCGCGCTGGGCTTCGTCGAGAACGACCTGGGCTTCAAGATCATCTTCGGCCTGCCCGGCATCGTGCTGGCAAGCATCTTCGTCACCGTGCCGTTCGTCATCCGCGAGGTCGAACCCGTGCTGCACGAGCTGGGTACCGACCAGGAAGAGGCCGCGGCCACCCTGGGTTCGCAGTGGTGGCAGACCTTCTGGAAGATCACCTTGCCCTCCATCCGGTGGGGCCTGACCTACGGGATCGTGCTGACCATCGCCCGGACTCTTGGCGAGTACGGCGCAGTCATCATGGTGTCGTCCAACCTGCCGGGCACGTCTCAGACGCTGACGCTGCTGGTGTCCGACCGCTACAGCCGCGGCGCCGAGTACGGCGCGTACGCAGTGTCGACGCTGCTGATGACTGTTGCCGTGTTCGTGCTGGTCGTACAGGTGATCCTCGACGCGCGGCGTGCCCGGGCGGCAAAATGAGCTTTGAGAAGGAGACCCACACATGACGAACGCGATCACGGTGCGTGGCGCAAACAAGCGCTACGGCGACTTCGTCGCCCTGGACAACATCGACTTCGACGTGCCCGAAGGGTCGCTGACGGCGTTGCTCGGCCCCAGTGGATCGGGCAAGTCGACCCTGCTGCGGGCCATCGCCGGACTCGACCAGCCCGACACCGGCGCCATCACCATCAAGGGTGAAGACGTCACGGGTGTGCCGCCGCAGCGTCGCGGCATCGGCTTTGTCTTCCAGCACTACGCCGCGTTCAAGCACCTCACCGTGCGCGACAACGTCGCTTTCGGCCTCAAGATCCGCAAGCGTCCCAAGGCGGAGGTCAAGGAAAAGGTCGACAACCTGCTCGAGATCGTCGGGCTGGCCGGCTTCCAGACCCGCTACCCGAATCAACTCTCCGGTGGCCAGCGCCAACGGATGGCCCTGGCCCGCGCGCTCGCGGTGGACCCGCAAGTGCTGCTGCTCGACGAGCCGTTCGGTGCGCTGGACGCCAAGGTGCGTGAGGATCTGCGCGCCTGGCTGCGCCGCCTGCACGACGAGGTCCATGTGACAACCGTGCTGGTCACGCACGATCAGGCCGAGGCGCTCGACGTGGCCGACCGAATCGCGGTGCTGAACAAGGGCCGCATCGAGCAGGTGGGTTCGCCGACCGAGGTGTACGACAGCCCGGCCAACGCGTTCGTGATGTCGTTCCTCGGTGCGGTGTCCTCGCTGAACGGCACGCTGGTGCGACCGCACGACATCCGGGTGGGCCGCAACCCCGACATGGCGATCGCTCAGGCCGACGGAAGCGTGTCATCGACGGGCGTCATCCGCGCCACCATCGACCGGATCGTGGTGCTGGGCTTCGAGATTCGCGTCGAGCTCACCGCTGCAGCGAACAACGCCCCATTCACCGCGCAGATCACCCGCGGCGACGCCGAGGCGCTCGGGCTGAAGGAGGGCGACACCGTGTACGTCCGCGCCACCCGGGTTCCGCCGATCCCCGGCGGCACCGAGTTGCCTGCCACCGACGAAGCCGACGACGTCGCAACACTGACGAAGGCTTGAAACTCAGGCCTGAGCGACTCAGGCCGCGGCGCGCGCCGAGCGGGTCTCGTCGAACCGATCGAGCAGCGTGGCGGCCACCAAGTTGTGCGCGCCCAACGGCGCCGTCATCGAGATGCCAAGAGTCGCGGCGGACCGCGCCACCCGGTCGGTGATCCAGCCGGGAGCCAGAAACCACGGGGCAACGACCAACCGGCGGGCGCCGCGATCCCGCAGCCGCTGCGCCGCCTCGGCGACCGTCGGATGCGGCCCGGTCGCGAATGCCACCTCGACGCCTGCCCACTCGGTCCGTGCCGCCAGCGCGGGGGCCACCGTCGCCGTCCTGGCGTTCGCGGCCTCGTTCGAGGAACCCACCGCCACCACGATCACGCCGAGGCCGCGATCACTGCTGGATTCCCCGGCCTCGGTCAGGCGTTGTCCGAGGACGGTGATCAAGGCCGGATCCTCGCCGAGCACGTCGGCCTCCGTGACCACCGTTGCGGACGCCGCGATCACCACAGGGATATCGACTCGAGCGTGGTAGGCGTCCGCCAGCAGCATCGGCACCACCACTGTCCGACCCGGGCGCCCGCCGACGTCGACCAGGACGTCGCTCAGGTTGGGCCCGCACTGCTCCAGGAACGCGGCACGGACGTCCAACCACGGCCGCAGCCGCCGCAGACGGCCCGCCAAGGCGTGCGTCACCGCGGCAGAACGCGGATCGGCGCTTCCGTGGGCGGCGAGGATGAGGCTCTCGGTCACGACGCGTGCAGCCCGCACTCCGTCTTCGACTGACCTGCCCAGCGACCACTGCGCGGGTCGGCGCCCTCGACCGGCTTGGCCGTGCACGGCAGGCAGCCGATCGACGGATATCCTTCG
>JAVRPF010000404.1:0-5078 GCA_032162385.1 Mycobacterium sp. | reverse complement strand
CCAAGCTCCTGTCATCCGTTCCCACCGGTCTCTGGATCGGTGGTGAAGAGCGCCCCGGTTCGTCGACCTTTGACGTGCTGAATCCCGCCACCGATGAGGTGCTGGTCAGCGTCGCGAATGCCACCGCCGACGACGGCATTGCCGCGCTCGACGCCGCCGCCGCCGTGGAGTCCGAATGGGCGGCCACACCGCCCAGGGAGCGGGGCGAGATTCTGCGCGCGGTCTTCGAGGCCATCACCGACCGCGCCGAGGACTTCGCCACCCTGATGACCCTCGAGATGGGCAAGGTGCTGCCCGAGAGCATGGGCGAAGTGAAGTACGGGGCGGAGTTCTTCCGCTGGTTTTCCGAGGAGGCGGTCCGAATCGGCGGCCGCTTCACCAAGAGCCCGGCGGGTACCGGCCGCATCATCGTCACCAAGTCGGCGGTCGGACCCTGTCTGGCCATCACGCCGTGGAACTTCCCGCTGGCGATGGGCACCCGCAAGATCGGCCCCGCGATGGCGGCGGGCTGCACGATGATCATCAAGCCCGCCCAGGAGACGCCGCTGACCATGCTGCTGCTGGCCAAGCTGATGGACGACGCCGGTTTGCCCAAGGGCGTGCTGTCGATCCTGCCGACCAGCAGCCCCGGCGCGCTGACCACTGCCCTGATCGACGACGGCCGGTTGCGCAAGCTGACGTTCACCGGGTCGACCGGTGTGGGCAAGGCGCTGGCCAAGCAGAGCTCCGACAAACTGCTGCGGCTGTCGCTGGAGCTCGGCGGCAACGCGCCGTTCATCGTGTTCGACGACGCCGACGTCGACGCGGCCGTCGACGGCGCGATCCTGGCCAAGATGCGCAACGGCGGTGAGGCGTGCACCGCATCCAACCGCTTCCACGTCGCCAACGCGGTGCGCGAGGAGTTCACCGAGAAGCTGGTCAAACGGATGAGCGAGTTCACCCTGGGCAACGGCCTAGAGGCGTCGTCGACGCTGGGACCGCTGATCAACGCCAAGCAGGTCGGCACCGTCGAGGACCTGGTGTCCGACGCCGTGTCCCGCGGTGCGTCCGTGGCCGTCGGCGGCGTCGCGCCTGGCGGGCCCGGCCACTTCTATCCGGCGACGGTGCTGGCCGGGGTGCCCACAGATGCGCGGATCCTCAAGGAGGAGGTGTTCGGGCCGGTCGCACCCGTCATCGGCTTCGACACCGAGGACGAGGGCATCGCCGCGGCCAACGACACCGAGTACGGGCTGGCCGCCTATATCTACACCCAGTCGCTGGATCGCGCCCTGCGCGTCGCCGAGGCCATCGAGGCCGGCATGGTCGGCGTCAACCGCGGCGTGATCTCCGACCCCGCGGCGCCTTTCGGTGGCGTCAAGCAGTCGGGCTTCGGCCGCGAAGGTGGCTCGGAGGGCATCGAGGAGTACCTCGACACCAAGTACATCGCGCTGACGAACTAATGCTTGTCGTCGATGTCGTAAAGCACGGCGCACATTTGGGGCAAGCTGTGCCCATGGAGCAGTGCAGGTAGCCGTGCGAATGCTACTGGTGGTATCGGCGTTCAACGGGCTCTCGCAGCGCGTGTGGGATGAGCTGCGTGTGCGTGGTCACCACGTGGCTGTCTCGGTGCACAGTGGCCCGGTGAGCGTCGTCGCCGCCGCGTTTGCCGCAGAACCCGACCTGGTGCTGTGTCCGTACCTCAAGGAGCGGGTGCCGGCCGAGGTGTGGCGCAACTGGCCGACCGTGGTCCTGCATCCGGGTCCGGTGGGGGATCAGGGCCCGTCCTCCCTGGATCGCGCGATCCTGGACGCGGAGCCGGTCTGGGGGATCACCGCATTCGGCGCGGTCGAAGAATTCGATGCAGGCCCGATCTGGGCGTGCCACACCTTCCCCATGCCTGCCGACTCGCCTCGAAAGTCTGCCCTTTACGGCGGGCCAGTGACTGCGGCCGCCGTGGCCTGCGTGCTCGACGTCTTGGAGCGCGCGGCCGATACCGCCTTCCGGCCGACTCCGTTGCGGGAGGCGACCCACCCCGTCCCGGGTACGACGAGACGGCCCGTCCTCAACCAAGCCGATCGCCGGTTCGACTGGGCAACCGACGCGGAGTCGATCGTGCGCCGGATCCGCGCGGCGGACGGGTTCCCGGGTGTCCGCACGGTGCTCGCCGGCCGCGAGGTCAGCGTGTTCGACGCGCGCCCCGGTACTGGTGTCGGTGCCCCGGGCGAGATCATCGGCCGCTGCCGCGGGCACGTGTTGGTCGCGACCGGATCGGGAGCGGTGTGGATCGGGCAGGCCAGAGGTGTCGGCGGTATCAAACTCCCTGCAGCCACGGTGCTGCCCGTCGCGGATGTGCCTGTCGTGCAGGACGGCCCGCAGGACATCTCATATCGCCGCGAAGGTGCGGTGGGGCACCTGACCTTCTCGTTCTACAACGGCGCCGCCGGGGTCGACCAGTGCCGCCGACTGGAGTCCGCGCTGCGTTGCGCGGCGCAGCAGGACACCCAGGTGCTCGTCCTGCGATCCGGACCCGAGGTGTTCTGCAATGGCATCCACCTCGGCGAGATCGAGGCCGCCCCCGACCCGGCGACGGCCGCATGGGACAACATCCGGGCCATCAACGGGGTGTGCCGCGCATTGATAGAGATCAAGGACCAGATCACCGTCGCCGCCTTCACCGGCCCGGCAGCGGCAGGCGGCGTCATGCTCGGGCTCGGCGCCGACGTGGTCGTTGGGCGCAGCGGAGTGATGCTCAACCCGTACTACGACATCGGGTTGCACGGCTCAGAGCTGCACACCCTCACCTTGCCGCACCGCGTGGGCCACCAGGGGGCGGCGACGTTGTTGTCGGCGAAGCTTCCGATCAGCACCGATCGCGCGGCGGCTGTCGGGCTGGTCGACCTGGTTGGCCCCGCCGACCCCGGTGAGTTCTGCGAATGGCTGCATGACGTGGCAGACCGCCATACCGACCCGGCGGCGTGGCGCGGCGTCATCTACTCCCGCATCCCGGTCGACCGGCCGTTGGACTACTACGAGTCCCTGGAACTCGCCGAAATGGCCCGGGACGTGTACGACGATGCGCACGGATTCGCTGCCGCCCGACGCTCTTTCGTGAACAAGAATCGATTCCGGCCCACCACCGACGGCCTCGTCGTGTCCGGCGACCGAACTGACTTCGACGATTTCGTCGACGACAACCCACTGCGAGACATGTGGGGATTGGCACCGCACCCGTAAGGGGTCAGTGGCCGAGGCGGCCGCGGCCAAGGCGAAGCAGCAGCATCGCCAGGTCCTTGCCCTCGGGGCCGAGCGCGCTGTAGCGCTCGATGACCTTCATCTCGCGGCTGTGCACCAGGCGGGTGCCGCCGCCGGCCATTCGAACCTTGCCGATCACCTGCGAGACCTCGGTGCGGCGCTTGACCGCGGCGAGGATCTCGGCGTCGAGTCGATCGATCTCGTGACGCAGATGGTCGATGTCGAGCTCTTCGGCGTCCAGTGATGTTGGAGAAGACATTGGTGGCTCCTGTTTCTCGTTGTGTGGGGGATCTGGTCTCATCCGTTTTCGGGCCTCACACAAGAGACGAGCCCCGGATCCGGAAGCGGACCGCGGGGCTCTTGGAAGCAGCTAGACCACGGGCACCGCAGGCGGGTACCCGTAAATAAATCGTCCCTGCTGATTGAGCACGTGATCGAGTGTGCCACCAAGGGCCGCGTCGGCGCAAAGTGTCTCTGCTCAGCGGTAAGTTTAGGGACGATATGACGATCGCGACCGAGACGGATCAGCTCCTCGAGGGCCTCAACCCGCAACAGCGCCTTGCGGTACTGCACGAGGGCTCCCCGCTGCTGATCGTCGCGGGCGCGGGTTCCGGCAAGACGGCGGTGCTGACCCGCCGCATCGCCTATCTGTTGGCCGCCCGCGACGTCGGCGTCGGGCAGGTCCTGGCCATCACGTTCACCAACAAGGCCGCCGCCGAGATGCGTGAGCGGGTGGTGGCGCTGATCGGCCCAAGGGCCAGGTCCATGTGGGTTTCGACGTTCCACTCGACGTGCGTGCGGATCCTGCGCAACCAGGCGTCGCTGCTGCCGGGTCTGAACTCCAACTTCTCGATCTACGACGCCGACGACTCGCGGCGCCTGCTGATGATGATCGCCAAGGACATGGGCCTTGACACCAAGCGGTACTCGCCGCGGTTGCTGGCCAACGGGATCTCCAACCTGAAGAACGAGTTGATCGACCCCGAGCAGGCTCGGTCGGATGCAGGCGGTAGCGGTCCCGACGGCACCGACGACCTGGCTCGCATCGTCGCCGAGGCGTATGGCGAGTACCAGCGCAGGTTGCGGGGTGCCAACGCGTTGGACTTCGACGATCTGATCGGCGAGACGGTGGCCGTGCTGCAGGCCTTTCCGCAGATCGCCCAGTACTACCGGCGGCGTTTCCGGCACATCCTGGTCGACGAATACCAGGACACGAACCACGCGCAGTACATGCTGGTCCGCGAGTTGGCGGGCCACGCCCCGGAGGGCCAGGACGACCACGACACCGTCCCGCCCGCCGAACTGTGCGTGGTCGGTGACGCAGACCAGTCCATCTACGCGTTCCGCGGCGCGACCATCCGCAATATCGAGGACTTCGAGCGCGACTACCCGAACGCGACCACGATTCTGCTGGAACAGAACTACCGCTCCACGCAGAACATCCTGTCGGCGGCCAACTCCGTCATCGCCCGCAACAGCGGGCGCCGCGAGAAGCGGTTGTGGACCGACGCGGGTGAGGGCGAACTCATCGTCGGCTACGTCGCCGACAACGAGCACGACGAGGCCCGCTTCGTCGCCCAAGAGATCGATGCGCTGGCCGATCGCGGTGAGATCACCTACAACGACGTCGCGGTGTTCTACCGCACCAACAACTCGTCGCGTGCGATCGAAGAGGTCTTCATCCGCGCGGGCATACCGTACAAAGTCGTTGGCGGCGTTCGGTTCTACGAGCGCAGGGAAATCCGCGACATCGTCGCCTACCTGCGGGTGCTGGACAACCCCGGCGACGCGGTGAGCATGCGGCGCATCCTCAACACCCCGCGGCGCGGCATCGGCGACCGGGCCGA
>JAVRPF010000403.1:0-6893 GCA_032162385.1 Mycobacterium sp. | reverse complement strand
GCCGCCTCCACCTGCCGGGCGTAACCGCCGAACTCCTGGCCCAGGGTCACCGGCACCGCATCCATAAGGTGCGTGCGTCCGCTCTTCACCACGGTGCGCCACTGCCTGGCCTTGCTCGCGAGCGATTCGTGCAGCACCTCGAGTGCCGGAATCAGATGCCGCACAGCGGCTTCCGTCGCCGCGATGTGAGTGGCGGTGGGGAATGTGTCGTTCGAGCTCTGCGACCTGTTGACGTCGTCGTTGGGGTGCACGGTAACGCCGTTGACTCCGGCGATGCTCGCGATCACCTCGTTGGCGTTCATGTTGGAGCTGGTGCCCGAACCGGTCTGGAACACGTCGATGGGGAACTGGTCGTCGTGCAGGCCGTCGGCGATCTCACCGGCTGCGGCGATGATCGCGTCGGCCTTCTCCGGCGCGAGCAGACCGAGATCCTTGTTCACCTGTGCGCACGCGCCCTTGAGCAGGCCGAGCGCCCGGATCTGGGTGCGGCCCAGGCCGCGGCCCGAGATCGGGAAGTTCTCGACCGCCCGCTGGGTCTGCGCGCGCCACAGCGCGTTGACCGGTACCCGGACCTCGCCCATGGTGTCGTGCTCGATGCGGTACTCGGCGTCGGCTGCCTTTTCGACTGCGCTGTCGGCGGACATCTGCTCCCTGTTCGTCGGTGAGGTGGATCGGTGAAGTGACGAGGTTGAGTGTTACGGCAGTGGATAGGCGGCGGTCTTGTCGCCGGTGAAGTCGACGGCGGAGTACTCGTTCAGCTTGGACAGCCGGTGGTAGGCCTCGATCATCCGGACGGTGCCGGACTTGGAGCGCATGACGATCGACTGCGTCGTGCAGCCGCCGCCGGAGTAACGGACGCCCTGGAGCAGGTCGCCATCGGTGACGCCTGTGGCGGAGAAGAAGACGTTCTCGCCCGAGACCAGGTCCTCGGTGCGCAGCACCCGGTCCAGCTCGTGGCCTGCGTCGATGGCCTTCTGGCGTTCGGCGTCGTCGGTGGGGGCCAGGACAGCCTGGATGGCGCCGCCCATACAGCGGATGGCGGCCGCGGTGATGATGCCCTCCGGCGTGCCGCCGATGCCCGCCAGCATGTCGGTGCCCGAGTTCGGCCGGCACGCCGCGATCGCCCCCGCGACGTCGCCGTCGGAGATCAGCCGGATGCGGGCGCCCGCCTCCCGCACGTCGGCGATGAGTTGCCGGTGCCGGGGCCGGTCGAGCACGCACACCGTGATGTCGGCGACGGTGGAGTTGCGGACCTTGGCGACGCGGCGGATGTTCTCCCCGATGGGCGCGGTGATGTCGATGACGTCGACGGCGTCCGGCCCGACCGCGATCTTGTTCATGTAGAACACCGCCGAGGGGTCGAACATGGCCCCGCGTTCGGCCACCGCGAGCACCGAGATGGCGTTGGGCATGCCCTTGCTCATCAGCGTGGTGCCGTCGACGGGATCGACGGCGAAGTCACAGTCCGGCCCGTCGCCGTTGCCGACCTCTTCGCCGTTGTAGAGCATCGGGGCGTTGTCCTTCTCGCCCTCGCCGATCACCACGACCCCGCGCATCGACACCGAGTTGACCAGCTCACGCATGGCATCGACGGCAGCACCGTCGCCGCCTTCCTTGTCGCCGCGGCCGACCCAGCGGCCTGCCGCCATCGCTCCTGCCTCGGTGACCCGCACCAGTTCGAGTGCGAGGTTGCGGTCAGGGGGTTCGCGGCGCGATGGCGTCATGCGCAGATTGTCCCATTAGAGGCCCTGACTTTGGGAGCTGGGATACTCACTCTTGTGACCACCCCCGCGCCGGCTCCGGGACCCAGGCCCGCGAAGCCAAGGCTGCTGCAGGACGGTCGCGACATGTTCTGGTCGATGGCCCCATTGGTGCTGGCCTGCATCGTGCTGGCGGGCGTACTGGGCATGTGTTCGTTCGCGCCCAACGGCCCCGGCGAGGGAGCGGCGCCGACCTACGACGTGCCCGCGGCGCTCAACGCCGACGCCGAGGCGCTCAAGATCCCGATCCGGCTGCCCAAGTTGCCCGACGGCTGGCATGCCAACTCCGGTTCCCGCGGCAGCATCGACGGCGGTCGCACCGATTCCGACGGTCGACCGGCGCGCGCCGTGATCTCCCGAGTGGGCTATCTGGCGCCGACCGGGATGTACCTCAGCCTGACCCAGAGTGACGCCGACGAGGAGAAGCTCGTCGCCTCGCTCGACACCAGCCTGGCTCCGACCGGCACGCAGGACGTCGACGGGGTGAGGTGGATCGTCTACGAGGGCGGCGAGGACGTGCGGCCGGTGTGGACCACCCGGTTGACCGGGCCAACCGGTCCCGCGCAGATCGCATTGAATGGACCAGCCGGTACGGATGAGTACCGTATGCTGGCCGAGGCGACGCAGACGCAGCCGCCACTCCCCGTCAACTAGGAGCCTTGGATGACCGCACCGGAAGCCGATTTGACCGGATGGGTTGCGGAGCCGTTCACTGCCGCCGGTTACACCTACGACGTCTACCGCAAGGGCGAAGGTCCCGGCGTCGTGCTGATCCCCGAGATGCCGGGCATTCATCCCGGCGTACTCGCGCTGGGAAATCATCTGGTGGACAACGGTTTCACCGTCGCATCGCCGTCGCTGTATGGCACACCGGGCGCTCCGGGTGTCCGACCGGGTGCGGTGCCGATCATGCTGCGTGGTTGTGTGGCAAAGGAATTCGCGGCCTTTACGACCAACGCCGATCGGCCGATCGCCCATTATCTGCGGGCGCTGGCCCGCGACCTCAACGAGAAGACGCCGGGTAAGGGTGTCGGTGTAATCGGCGAGTGTTGGAGCGGCGGCTTCGCACTCGCAGCCGCGGTCGACGACAGCGTGCTGGCGCCGGTACTGAGCCAGCCGTCGCTGCCGATGGGGATCACGGCGAAGCAGCGACGCGATCCCGGCCTGTCCGAGGCCGAGTTGAAGATCGTCGAGCAGCGGGCGGCCAACGAGGGACTGTGCGCGTTGGGTCTGCGGTTCAGCGCGGATCCGCTGTCGCCGGGCGCGCGCTTCAAGACCCTCAAGGACCGGCTGGGCGACGCGTTCGAGGTCATCGAGATCGACTCGAAGAAGGGCAACGCGCACGGCTTCGGCAAGATGGCGCACTCGGTGCTGACCCTCGAGGTTCGTGAGGTCGACGGGCACCCGGCCTATGAGGCGCGCAAGCGCGTGGTGGCGTTCCTCACCGAGCGACTGGTGGCGAATCCGGCTTGAGCGCGGCTGCGCCCGAATCCGGCTTGGGTGCGGCTGAGCGCTTGGCCCGCGCCAGCAGTCGGCGCAGCAGGCCGGGTTTCTTGGGCGCATCGTCGTCGTCGAACTGGTCGAGCGGCACACCCTTGTACACGGCGAGGTAGACGCTGATGGTCGTCACGACGACGATCATCAGCACCGGGCCGATGACGATGCCCCAGAAGCCGAACATCGCGATCCCGGCGAAGACGGCCAGTAGCATCAGCGCCGAGTCCAGGCGCGCCTCGCGTGGCACCAGGATCGGGCGCAGGACGTTGTCGATGTTCGTCACGACCACCAGGTGGAAGGCGATGACGAACACACCGCCGAAGACGTTGCCGAACAGGATCATTCCGATACCAACGGGAATGCTGAGGATGCCGCCGCCCAACGGGATCACCGACAGCGCGGTGAGCAGGATCGCGAAGATGAAGAAGCCATCGTGGAAGCCGGCGATGTAGATCGATGCCGCCCCGGAGATGCCCTGTGCCAACGCGATCACGAATTGGCCCCGTACGGTGCCCTTCACCATCGCGCCCATCTTCTGCAGGTACAGGTCGGTGACCTCTTCGCCCAGCGGGTTGAGCTGGCGGACCAGGGTGGCCACCTGCGCGCGGTTGGTCAGCAGAGAGATGAAGATGTACAGGAAGAGCACCGCCGCGGTGATGCCGCCGACCAGACCGCCCGCCGCGCCCTGCAGGAACCCGAGCAGATACTCGCCGACGTGCTGGGCGACGGTGCTCATCCGCTCGCGCAACAGATCGGGCGTCAGTTGCACGTCGTGCAGGAACGGCACCCGCGCCAGCGTCTCGTTGACCACCGCGAGGGCCTTGTCGCCGAGCCCGCTGAGGTCGGTCTTGGCCATCCAGTCGGAGACGCTTTGAATCATGCTGCTGATCTGGACGACCGCGAGTAGGACCAGCAGGCCGACGGGGATGATCACGGCCCCGAGCACCGCGAGCAGGGTGATGGTGGCGGACAGTCCCTGGCCGAACCGCTTCCGCAGCCGGTCGTAGAGCGGGGCGAAGAGGTACGCGGCGACGGCGGCCACCACGATCAGGATGAAGTAGCTGCGCAGGAAGTAGGCGGCGAACAGGACGGCGAGGACGGTGGCCACGGCCAGCGCGCGCTTCTGCGACACGGTGAACTCGGTGTTCAAGGCCACGGGGCTGATCTTGTCAGGAAAGGTCGACCGATGGCCGGCTTTGCGTCTGCCGTTGGCGGGCGATGAACCGTATCGACATCCGTTGCATCAATCCCGGCGCCAATCGCGCGAACAGCCAGGTGAAGCCGCGACGAGCACACGCCGGTGTCGCCGCCCCACACGATGCCCGCGTTGTTGAACATCAGGTCGAGCCGGCCGGTGCGATCCACCACCTCGTCGACGGCGGCCTGTACCGCGGCGGCGTCGGTCACGTCGAGTTGAGCCGATCGGGCGCCGAGCGGTTTGGCGGTGCGTTCGGCCGCGGCCGCGTCGACGTCGGTGCACACCACGTCGGCGCCTGCGGCGGCAAGCGTCCGGCACAGCGCCGCAGCGATGCCCGAGCCCGCGCCCGTGACGATTGCCTGCTTGCCTGCGAACGTCACGTCGACATCAGCCTGTTGAGGTGGGCCATGATGTCGGGGTAGCGCTTCATGTGGGCGCCGCCGTTGAGGTCGAGCACCTCGCCGGTCAGCCAGGCCGCCTTGGTCAGGAACAGCACGGCCTCGGCGATGTCCTCCGGCGTGCCTGCCCGGCCCAGCGGCGTGTTCTCGACGTACTCCTCGACGACGCCGGGAATCGCTGCCGCGCCGTCGGTCAGCGGGGTGTGCACGAACCCGGGGGCGACGGCGTTGACCCGGATGCCGCGCGCCGCGAGTTCCAGGGCGGCAACCTGAGTCAACATCGACAGCCCCGCTTTCGCCGAACAATAAGCACTCATCCCGGCCGCGGGTTGGCGGCCGTTCAGCGAGGAGATGGACACCAGCGAGCCGCCATCGGTCAGGTGCCTGCCCGCGTACTTGGCGACGATGAACGCGCCGGTGAGGCAGACGTCGACCACGGCCCGGAACTGGTCGACCGGCATGTCGACGATGAGCCCGACGTTGCTGAAACCGGCGCAGCTCACCACGGCGTCGACCGACCCGGTCTGCTCGAAGAGGGTGGCGACGTAGGCCTCGTCGCTGACGTCGACGAACGCCGCGGTATGCGGCGCACCGAGTTCGGCGACCCTGGCCTGGGCGCCGTCGAGGTTGCGGTCGGCGACGACCACCCGGTAGCCGTCGGCGGCCAATGACCGGGCGGACGCCCAGCCGATGCCGGATGCCCCGCCGACGACGATCGCGGTGCTCACTTCGTGCTCCCTTCCGGACGGGGGTCGGCCCACTTGGCTGCGATCGCCCCCCACGGGTCCGCGTAGGGCTCGGTGTGGCCGTAGTAGGCGGCTCGGCGTTTGAAGATCTCGTGGGTGAGCGGAGCGGCAATCCGCAGCAGGTGGCGCTTGAAGCCAGCCTTGTCGGCCATTTCGACCAGCATGTCGGGCCACGAATGATGTTGGTGGCCAAGCACTTCCTGTGCCCGCGTGGTGTCCATCCAATCGGTGTTGAACCAGTCGTCAGCACTGCTCGGGTTGCCCTTGAGCCCGGTGGGCATGCCGCCGACGAGGCCCATCGCGGCCGCCATCGCAGGGGCGATGTCACCCTGAATCAACCGGTGCGAGTCGTCCCCGCCGATCAGCAGCGTCTCACCGATGACGTCGGAGGTGGTGGCGGCCGCGAACGCCCGGGCCACGTCGCGCACGTCGACGGTCTGGAGTCGGCCGTCGATCGGCAGCAGTCCCTCGAAGTAGAGGTTGTCGAGGTTCATCGACGACCCCATATCCACCGTGAGCACGCCGCCAAGCCGCAGGATCACCCAGTCCAGCGACGACGCGCGGACCAGTTTCTCGGCCTCCACCTTGTGCGCGCCGTACACGTCCGCAGGATTGACCGGGGTGTCGGCGGTCAGCACGTCGGGGAGCGTGTGCGGGTTGCGCGATCCGTAGACCGCGATGCTGGAGGCCTGCACGAACCCGGGCGGGCTCGGCTGCTTCGCGGCGGCTGCGAGTAGCGATGCCGTCGCGCCGACGTTCACCTTCTCGGCCAGTTCACGGCGCATGTAGATGAACGGCGGGATGATCGCGGCCAGGTGGATGACGGCGGTCGGTGCGACGTCGGCGATCAACGCCTCGACCGCGGCGGGTTCGGTGAGGTCGGCGTAGCGCACTTCGATGCCCAACGGCAGCGTGTCGGCGGCCTTGCGGTTGGCCGGAATGTCGAGGTCGGTGGCGATGACCCGGCGGCCGTCGGCGGCGAGTCGCTCGACGGTCTCCGACCCGACCAACCCGAAGGCACCCGTCACCAGTACGGCGTCCGGCATGGTGCTCCTAAGAATCAGAACGTGTTCCAGGCATCATTGCCTAGACGGGCTCAGTACACCAGGGCGGACCCGTCACGGCAGGCGCACGCAGCGAAACCCGATGTGGCTCATCCCGGTGTCGACCGCCTGGGGACGACGCGCGGCGGGCCGGTAGCGCAGGCAGCAGCTGTCGGCGCACAGGAACAAGCCGCCCTTGATCACCCTGCGCCCGATCGGGAACTGCGGCGCAGCGGGATCGTAACTGTCTG
>JAVRPF010000402.1:0-5408 GCA_032162385.1 Mycobacterium sp. | reverse complement strand
GCCATCGACACGTACTGATACAGCCCGGTGAGCACCGGATACTCCATGTAGCGGATCGCCGGGCTGCCGTCGTACTGCTTGCGGGGCTGGCCCTCGCCGTCGGTCTCGACCCAGCTCGACTTGTACGGAAACTTGCCAAGGTTCAACAACTCCGCCGTGTACAGCGGCACCGTGTCGGAGTAGCAGAGCTCGTAGTAGGCCCGCTGGTTCTCCCACACGGCCACCCGCTGGTCGGCGGTGCCTTTGTCGGTCGACTGCAGACACGCGGCCTTGGTCGTGTAGCCGAGTGCGAGGAAGACCAGCGCGATGAGCAGCATCACGCGCAGCGGCGTGAGGAACCGCGCCCGTCCGATCAGCGCGTGCCTGCCGACCGGTCCGCCGACCACACCCGATAGCGCCGCACCGATCACGTCGGTCCGGCTGGGCAGGTCGCGGTCGTCGACGCTGCGGAGGTCCCCGGCCAACGGCTGCGGTGAGACCGTTGCCCGATTCGGTTCGTCGCCGGTCACGGCGGCGGAAGGGGCGCTGTCGCAGTCGGGGTTGGGATCGCCGCCGGATCACCGGGCGGTTGCGGCGGCGGCGCCGTGATGGTGGTCGGTGGACCGAACGGGATCGTGATGCCCGGCGCTAACTCCAGCGTCGGTTGGATCACCGTCTCCGACGGCGGCGGAGGCCGCGGAGGCGGCGGGGCCACCGGCGGGCCCGCGTAGCCGCCGATCTCGGTGGGCTTGGGGAAGGTTTCGTTCTCCGTGTCGTTCAGCGCACCGTCCATCGTGGCCTTCCAGATGTCGGACGGCAGGCCCGACCCGTACACCGGCGCACCCGACTTGTTCTCCAGCGGCTTCGTGCCCTCGGTGGTGCCCACCCACACCGCGGTCGACAGCGACGGCGTGTACCCGACCATCCACGCGTCCCGGTTGGCGTCGGTGTCACCGAGCTGGTTGGTGCCGGTCTTGGCCGCCGACGGGCGTCCGCCTGCAAGGTTGTGACCCCTCGAATAGCCGGCGATGGGTTGCATCGCCGAGGTGACGTTGTCGGCGACGGCCTTGTCGATCTTCTGCTCGCCGGAATTGTCCTGTTGGGTTGCGTCGAACAGCACCTGGCCGTCGGCGTTGACCACCTTCTGCACGAAGTGCGGCTTGTGATACGCGCCGGAGGCGGCAAGCGTGGCGTAGGCCGACGCCATGTCGAGCACCCGAGTCTGATACTGCCCCAACACGATTCCGTTGTTCGGTGGTCCGCCTTTACCGTCCTCGGACAGCGTGTGATCGACACCGGGAAAGCTTTCGGCGATGCCGGCCGCGTGCGCGGCGTCGGCGACGTCCTTCGGCCCGTTCTTCAACTTCAGCATCAGCCGGTAGTAGCTGGTGTTCAGCGAGCGCTTCAATGCCTCGGCGATGTTGCAGGTGCCGCAGCCCTCACCCTCGACGTTGGTGATCGTGATGCCATTGACGGTCACTGGCGAACTGTCGAGCTGGTAACCGAGTCCGATGCCCTGCTGGAGTGCGGCCACCAAGGCGAACACCTTGAACGACGACCCGGTGGGTAGTCCGGCCTGCGCGAAGTCGAAGCCGTTGGCGTCCGATCCGCCGTAGTAGGCCTTCACCCCGCCGGTCCGTGGGTCGATGGACACCGCCGCCGAACGCATGTCGGGGTCCTGTCCATCGAGGTTCTCGGTCACGGCCTTCTCGGCGGCCGCCTGCGCCTTGGGGTCGATGGTCGTGGTGACTTGCAACCCCTCCGTGTTCAGCGTCTGCTCGTCGATGTTGAACAGATCGAGCAGTTCCTTGGTGACCTGCCGCTCGATCAACCCATTGGGCCCGGTGGTCTGGTTCTGCGCGCGAGCCTGGTCGGCCGACACCGTCGGCGGGAACACCTGGGCCGCACGATCGGCGGGCGAGAGCGCACCCATGGTGACCATGCCGTCGAGCACCCAGTTCCACCGTTCGGCCGCGCCCTCGGCGTCTACGGCCGGGTCCAGTGTCGATGGCCGCTGGATCAGCGCAGCGAGGAGTGCGCCGTCGGCGACGGTGAGCTGTTCGACCGGTTTGTCGAAGTAGGCCTTCGCCGCCGCGGAGATGCCGTACGCACCGCGGCCGAAGTAGATGATGTTGAGGTACGACTGCAGCACCGCGTCCTTGGACCACTCCCGCGACATCTTCGTCGAGATGACGAGCTCCTTGGCCTTGCGGACCACACCGCCCAGACCCGAGCGCGCGTCGCCGACCAACGCGTTCTTGACGTACTGCTGGGTGATCGACGACCCGCCCTGCAGATCGCCGCCGAAGATGTTGTTCTTGAACGCACGTGCGAACCCGGAGAAGGAGAATCCGGGGTTGGTGTAGAAGTCGCGGTCCTCGGCGGCCATCACGGCATTGCGCACGTGCACCGGTATTTGGTTGATGTCGACGTCGACCCGGTTGCCTTCGGGCGGAACGATCTTGGCGAGTTCGCCGCCGTCGCTGGCCAGGATCGTCGACACCTGGGCGGTGCGGATGTCGCCCGGCTTGGGCACGTCGACGATCAGGTAGGCCATCGCGAAGGTCACGATGGGCAGCACCAGCATGGCGGCCGCCGCCAAGTACAGGCTGCGGCGCACCCACTTCCAGTTGATCTTTGTTCCGGCTGGGCGCGGCTCCGACGGCCCACTCGGCGGTCCACCACCACCGGGAGGTCTGCCACCGGGCGGCGGTCCGAAGGGCGGCTGTTGCGGTGGCGGCTTGCCGTCCAGCACCGCCTTGACGACGTCGACCTGATCGCGCAACCGGGGATCGCCCACGGGCGGCACGGCCGGCAGCACCATGGTGCGGCGATCGTCGGGGGGCATCGGTGGACGGGGCGGCCGACCTGGCGGACGCGCGGGGACGATGGGCCGGGACGGGCCGGAGCGTGTCGATGCGCCTCCGTCGGCGCCGTCACTCACACCGTCAGCCACGGGCCCCTGTCGGACGTCGTCGGCTGACCTGCTGTGGCGCCCTTCGCTATTCACTGGCCGTACGCGCGCCGGAGCGCGCCGTCCGAGTGCCGCGCGCCTTCGGAGGGCGTGGAGCGCCGAGCACGTATGACTTGACCAGGTGGTTCCAGCTGCAGGTTCGGCATACCTCCACCACGTACACCGCGAACTCGTCGAAGCGGGCCGCCAGCATCACCAACTCCTCGGTGCTGCGTGCCGATCCGGAGACGGCGCCCAGGTGGTCGCCGAACACCCACGACACCAGCGTGAGCTGTTCCTTGCGGCAGATCGGGCACATCGCCGGACTGGGTTTGCCGTGGAACTTCGCGGCGCGCAGCAGATAGGGATTGGCGTCGCAGACCTCCGTCACGCCCGTCCGTCCCGAGTACACCTCGGCCAGCAGGGATCGCCGTTTGAGCGCGTAATCCACCACCTGTCGCTGCAATCCCACGCTGACCAGAGTACGTCGGCCCCCCGAGCCTGGAGGCGCGACTCCAGTGACCCTCGTCCCGGATCGCCATCTGGTCTGCGGTGATGGCGCATCAACTCCTACGATCTGTGCGTGGCGACACGGCAGACGGCAGGAACGCGCGCGAAGGACACCGACCGCAACAACACGTGCCAGATCCTGGACAGTGCACTCGGCGACGGGCAGCTGTCCCTGGACGAGCACCGGACGCGGGTGGCGTTGGCGACGACCGCCGAGACCCTCGGGGACCTGCAGTCCTTGGTGGAGGACCTTCAGAACGCGAATGCACCGGTCCAGATGCCCAACCTGAAGAAGCCGATGTTCAAGGCCGGCGCCGCCAACAGCGGTTGGGGCATGCGGGCCGCGGTAGCAGGCGTGCTGGTGGTGCTCGGCATCGCGATCGGCTGGGGGCTGTACGGCAACACTCCGTCGCCGTTCAGCTTCACCTCCGACCCGGGCGCCAAGGACGATGGCATTCCGGCGAAGGTCATCACGCCCCCCACCCGACTGCAATCCCAGGGCGGCTTGGAAGGTCTGCTCGAGCAGATGCGCCAACGATTCGGCGACACCATGGGATACGGCGTAACCGTCTATCCGGAGTACGCCGTCTTGAGTCGGCCCGACCCCAACGACGACCGGCGCAAGCTCAGCTACTACTACAAGGGCGGCTTCGACGATCCGACGACTTCCGCCACGTCGGATGGCGACATCGTGGCCGATCTGGGTGCCTTCGACGTCAAGGCCGCCGTCGGCATCCTGCGCGGCACCCCCGACGCGGTCAAACTCAAGCCGACGGACATCGACCAGGACGGCACATACCTCACCATCGACCCGACCCGCGAACCCCAAACGCCTGGCGAGCTGACACTGCGTGCAAGTGTGTCCAGCGATTTCGGCAGTGGGTCCGTCACGTTCGCATCAGACGGCACGATCAAACGCGTCGATCCGCCCACCTGACCCAATAGGCGGGCCACAGCACACCCGTAGCGGCATTGGTGCGGCCGATGTAGCGCGATATATATCGGCGCGATACAGTTGCACAACGTGTTGAGTCGTCGTAGCGACCGGGCAAAGGGGTGATTCGATGCTGGAACTCGCTGTTCTGGGACTTCTGCTCGAGTCGCCCATGCACGGTTACGAGCTGCGTAAGAGGTTGACGGGCCTGCTCGGAGCTTTTCGGGCGTTCTCGTACGGTTCGCTCTACCCGGCGCTGCGCCGGATGCAGACCGACGGGCTCATCGTCGAGGACGCGGCCCCCGTCGGTGCGGTCAAGGTGCGGCGTGCGCGCCGCGTCTACGTTCTCACCGACGCAGGCAAGGCACGGTTCACCGAACTGGTCGCCGATACCGGCCCGCAGAACTACACCGACGACGGCTTCGGCGTTCACCTCGCATTCTTCAACCGCACGCCGGCCGAGGCCAGGATGCGCATCCTGGAGGGTCGCCGCCGTCAGGTGGAGGAACGCCGCGAAACCCTGCGTGAAGCCATCGCGCGGGCCAGCAATTCGCTCGACCGCTACACCCGTCAGCTACACCAGCTCGGCTTGGAGTCCAGCGAGCGTGAAGTCAGTTGGCTCAACGATCTGATCGCGGCCGAACGCGTGGCGCAGAGAAGCGCCGAGCAGCAGCCCTGAGAAGCACCAGCACCCGAAGTCCAGTAGTAGAAGAAGGAGAACGTTCCATGTCGTTGGCCAAAGAGGCGACCGCCTCGAACGAAGTCCGGGTCGCCATCGTCGGCGTCGGCAACTGCGCGTCCTCCCTGGTTCAGGGTGTGCAGTACTACCTCGATGCCGACGAGAACAACACCGTTCCCGGCCTGATGCACGTGCGTCTCGGCCAGTACCACGTCCGCGACGTGATGTTCGTCGCCGCGTTCGACGTGGACGCCAAGAAGGTCGGCTTCGACCTGTCGGAGGCCATCTTCGCCTCGGAGAACAACACCATCAAGATCGCCGACGTGCCGCCGACCGACGTCACGGTGCAGCGC
>JAVRPF010000401.1:0-13255 GCA_032162385.1 Mycobacterium sp. | reverse complement strand
CCCGCGTGGAGGCGTTCAAGCGCGAAGAGTTCGGCTATATCGCCATCCAGTCCACCCGCCCCCAAACCCTGGGCTACGGCCTGATCGATTCCCCGGTCGGGCAGTTGGCCTGGATCATGGACAAATTCCGCGAATGGACCCACCCGCGCCACGATCTGCCGGACCGCATTCTCAGCCGCGACCGGCTGCTGACGAACGTCATGACGTATTGGCTGACCGGTACCGCTGCGTCGTCGGCCTACGTCGGCTACGCGCAAAGCGCAGCCTGGGGCGCCCCTAAAATCAACAGCGGCGTGCCCACTGCGGCGATTGTGTTCGCCCACGACGTGGGGATCCGGCAGTTCGCCGAAGCCGACAACACCATCACGCGGTGGACCGATCTCGACCGGGGCGGCCACTTCGCCGCCATGGAGGAACCGACGGCACTGGTGACTGACATCCGCGAGTTCTTCAGGACCCTACGATGATTCGGCGGCCACGAACAGGATCACACGGGCCCCGCCACGCGCCGCCACGCTGGCTCAAACCCCTCAATACGGCGTTCCTGCTCATTCGCCGGTTCGGGGGGATGCCCACCCTGCACGTACTGACGGCGAGGGGCAGAGCGACGGGACGCCCTCGAAGTACCCCGGTTACCGTCGTCACCGTTGACGACAACCGCTACCTTCTCGAAGGCTTCCCTGGAGCCGACTGGGCAGCGAACGTCCGGGCCGCCAACGGATGTGCCCAATTGTCGGTGGGTGACCGCATCGAGCACGTCGAGTTGATCGAGCTCGACGCACCCGACGCCATGGTCGTGCTTCGGCACTGGCCCCGCCAAGCCGCCACCGGCGCCCGGATCATGCGCGACGCCGGCATCATCGACGACATCACCCCCGACGCCTTTGCCGACCTCGCCGGCAGATGCACCGTGTTCCGCATTCACACCGCCGCACCACCAGAACATGGCAAGGGAACCAACACCGTTCAGTAGAGACACGGCCCACACGAGTGGCGAAGAAACGGGGCCACGGATGACATCATCTCGCCCACGCACACAGATCGGCCAAAGCTTGACTCCTATCATGATCGGAGGTCTCTAGTAACGAGACAGCCTGCCACTCTGACCCTTTGGCGCGGAGCGGATTCCAGTCCATGCCATCTTCATGGGGTGGACGGGGATGAGTCATGCGTGGGCTTGACACTTGAACCCATCGGAGGTCTGTAGGGCCCAGTGCCCGATCAGTGCGCGAAGTGCCGGGCCCCGGTGAGGTAGAGGGTGATGCCGGCCTTGGCTGCGGCTTCGGTGACAACGTCGTCGCGCATCGATCCGCCAGGATGGACGATCGCCTTCACGCCCGCGGCGGTCAACGTCTCCAGCCCGTCGGGAAACGGGAAGAACGCGTCGGACGCCGCGACGGCGCCGGGCACCCGGTCACCGGCCCGCTCGACGGCCAGTCGCGCCGCGTCGACGCGATTGACCTGACCCATGCCGACGCCGACCGTCGCGCCGTCCTTGGCGATGACGATCGCGTTGGACTTCACCGCGCGACAGGCGCGCCACGCGAACACCAGATCGGCGAGCGTGTCGGGGTCGGCCGGCGAACCGGTGGCCAGCGTCCAGGTGATCGGGTCGTCGCCCTCGGCGTCGATCGCGTCGCGCTCCTGCACCAGCAGTCCGCCGCTGACCTGACGGAACTCGGTGCCGCCCACCAACGGCTCGGCCGCCACCAACACCCGGATGTTCTTCTTGCGCGCCAGAATATCGACGGCCCCGGGCTCGTAGGCGGGAGCGACGATCACCTCGGTGAAGATGTCGGCCACCGTTTCGGCCATCTCGACGCTGACGGTCGTGTTGGCTGCGATGACGCCGCCGAACGCGCTCAGCGGGTCGCATTCGTGGGCCTTGCGGTGCGCGTCGGCGACCGACACCGACGAGACCGCGATTCCGCACGGGTTGGCGTGCTTGATGATGGCGACGCAGGTGTCCTCGTGGTCGAAGGCAGACCGCCACGCCGCGTCGGCGTCGGTGAAGTTGTTGTAGGACATCTCCTTACCGTGCAACTGCTCGGCCTGCGCGAGACCGGGCCAGGCGCTGTCGTCGGTGTACAGCGCGGCGCTCTGGTGCGGGTTCTCGCCGTAGCGCAGCACCGCGGATCGCCGCCAGGTGCCCGCGAACCACTGCGGCAACGACGCGGATTCATCGGACCCCTCGGGGGCCAGCGTCGAACCCATCCACGTCGCCACCGCGACGTCGTACTCCGCGGTGTGCCGGAAGGCCAACGACGCCAGCCTCTTTCGATCGGCGAGCGTGAAGCCGCCCGACCGGACGGCAGCCAGCACACCGTCGTACCCGAGCGGATCGACGACGACGGCGACGCTGGGATGGTTCTTGGCGGCGGCGCGCACCATCGACGGCCCACCGATGTCGATCTGCTCGACGCACTCGTCTTCGCTGGCGCCGGAGTCGACCGTCTCGGTGAACGGGTATAGGTTGACCACGACCAGTTCGAACGCGGCGACGCCGAGATCCTCCAGCGCGGCAAGGTGCTCGGGCTTGCGGGTGTCGGCGAGCAGGCCCGCGTGCACCCGCGGATGCAATGTCTTGACCCTGCCGTCGAGCACCTCGGGGAAGCCCGTGACGTCTTCGACCGACGTCACCGGAACACCGCTCGCCGCAATGGTCTTCGCCGTCGACCCGGTGGACACGATGGCCACGCCCGCATCGTGCAGCCCACGCGCGAGATCTGCCAGACCGGTCTTGTCGTAGACGCTGATCATCGCCCGCCGAATCGGTCGCCGTCCCTCGCCGTCGCTGGTCATATTGCTCCTCGCGTCCGCGTCATCCCATCGCCGCCTTTCGTCCCGTCCAGGTCACACCGCGCATTGCCATCGCGGCGAGCACATCCACCAACAACCGTCGTTCGACGACCTTGATCCGTTCGTGCAGACTCGCTTCGTCGTCACCGTCGAGCACCGGCACCGCCTCCTGGGCCAGGATCGGCCCGGTGTCCATGCCCTCGTCCACCAGATGCACGGTGCAGCCGGTGATCCGCACCCCGTAGGACAGGGCCTCGGGCACCGCGTGTGCCCCGGCGAACGCAGGCAGCAGGGCCGGATGGGTGTTGACCACCCGGCCGAGGAAGCGGGAAAGGAACTCCCGCCCAAGGATCTTCATGAAGCCCGCCGACACCACCAGGTCGGGCTGATGCTCCGCGGTGGCGTCGGCGATGGCACGGTCCCAGGCAGCGCGGTCGGGGTAGTCGCCGAGTCGGACGGTGTAGCCGGGCACCGAAGCGGCCGCCGCGACGACCCGCGCCCGGCAGGCACGATCCGTGCCGACCGCCACGCCCCGCGCCGGATAATCGCCGACCGCGGCCCCGAGCAACGACTCCAGCAACGACCCTGTGCCCGACGCCAGCACCACCAGCCGCGCCGGTGCGCTCGGGGGCACACGGAGCGGGGGTTGCACGGAAGCAGCCTAATCGGCCAGTCGGCGCGCCTTGTCGCTGGCAGCGTCTGGCTCAGAAATCTCGTCGTCGTCGGTGACGAAGTGCTCCTCTGGGTCGTCATCCAGATCGTCATCGCGCACGATGCGGGACGCTTCGACCACCGGCACGGCAGGCTCCGGCTCGGCAGGCGTGTCCGCGAACTCCTCGACGTCCACGATCTCCTCGACGTCGTCGGACTCATCGACGTCGTCGGGCTCATCGTCGGGTGGCTCGTCGGGTGGCTCGGCGACGACGACCGGCGCGGGCGCGCGGGCGGGCTTGGGCCTGCGGGCGATGCCGCCCGTCATCGCGACCGTCAGGCCGCCGATCGCCACGAACCACAAGAAGACGGCCGGCCCGAACGTGGTCTGGTCCACACCGACCTCGCCGAAGTTTCCCAGCTGACCGCCGCCCGCGTAGCCGAGCACGGCCATCACGATGGCGGCCAGCGCCGCCGCCACCACCAGCTTCGCCGCCGCCAGCGGCAAGGGCAGGGGCCGTCGCGCGCACTGCTGGCCGACCGCGACGGCCGACGCGGCGGCCACGATCAGCAGCGCCACCCAGACGGGCCCCAGCGGCGGAGACGGCACCGCGGCAAGCACCGGTACCGCAGGCACGTCACCGCCGAGGACGGTGAACGAACTGAACGCGGCCAGGCCCACGTGCGCACTGGAACCGACGGCGACGGCCACCGTGCCGACGATCACGTTGGGCACGTAAAGCACCGACAGCAGCGTCAGGCTGAACTGGCCGAAAACCGAGTCGGTGATCGCGTACAGGTCGTGCATGGTCGACCAGTGCACGACCATCGACCCGACCGCGACGACGCCGGAGAGCCCGAACAGCGCCAGCACCCCGGCCGCCGCCGCCCGGCCGGCCTCCGGTAGCCAATCCGGCATTCGCGCCGCCATCGACGGGCGCCGCACCACGCGGGAACCGACGCCGATCGCGGCACCGATGAGGTGCACCGCCAGCACCCCGCCGAAGGCGCGCAGTGCGCTCGGCGTCTGCAGTTCGGTCAGCACGGATGACGCGTCATGGATGACGGCCAACGCGATCGCGGCGATGAGCATCGGCCCGCCCACCGCCGACGCCACGACCCAGCGGACGACGAACCACGAACTGCCGGGCCGGATGGCCGCAGCGGTCATGCGTGCGGTGCCCCACCCCACCGCAAGGACCGGCAGCAGCGGCATCACGCCCAACTCGCGTCCGCCGATCGAGACCGGCACCTGGTGGACACCGAGCCACATGGTGGCGATCGCCCCGAACGCGCCCGTCATGTCGCTGTTGGCGATCAGCAACTGCAGCAGCACCACCGCAGCAATGACGACCAGCGCGATCACGGACGGACCGAACGCGACCCTGAGCAGGTCGCGGGCCTGACGTGTGCCGACTGGCCGGTTGTCCACTAGACGGGTTGCTCCTCGCACCAGCTGGTGCGCGCGATGTCGTCGTGCGCGCCGCTAGTGATTATGACGGAGGAGGACCCGATTGCTGCGTAGCCGGCTGCTGTGGCTGTGCTGATTGTTGCGGCTGCGCCTGGGCTCCAGGGGTACCGGTCGCGCCGGACGACTGTGGTTGGCCGTAGGTGGGGAAGCCGGTCGGAGGCGTGGGGGGCCCTGAGTGCGGCTGGGCGGGGGGGAAGCCACCGGTCGACGGCGCGCCCGGGTAACCCTGGCCGTACTGCGGCGGGTAGCCCGGCCGCTGCTGGGGCCCGGGACCGCCGTGCTGTGGCTGGCCTTGGGGTTGTTGGCCTTGGGGTTGTTGGCCTTGGGGTTGGCCGTAGTAGCCGCCGGGAGCGCCGTACGGGTTGTACTGCTGCTGCTGTTCGTACTTGGGCTTCGGCACCGGCCCGGTGATGACGCCCGCGTCCAGCAACAGCCACGCCCCCGCAGCGAGCGTCTGCAGCAGGCTGAAGGCGATGGCCAGGTACAGCGCCCAGTCGATGGTGGCACCGTTTGGCGCGTTGACGACCTCACCGATGACCAGGAGGAACGCCAGGGCGGCGGTGATGGCCGCCACCGCGACGAAGTTCGTCTGCTTCGGCAGCAGCGTCACCCCGGCGACCAGGCCGGACAGGATCGACACGAGCACGGCGATGCCCAGACCCAGCGTGCTGCCGCTGGCGGAGCCGAGCTGAGGAAACTCCGAGTTACTGATGGTGAACTGCGGGCCGAAACTCGACAGATAGACGGCGAAACCGAGCACCGCGACCGCGACGGCCAGGTACATCGGCAGCTTGCTCGGGCCAGCGGGAGCGGACTCGGGGATCGTGGACAACTGCTGGGTTGGAACAGAGAACTGAGTCGTGGGCGGTGTGGATGAATAGCCGGGGCTACCGGGCGGGTAGGTCATGACCTCTCCTGTGCATTGATTCGACCATCCACGCTAGCGCACGGCGGCGCGGCGTTGATCCCCGTCGGCGCGTCGGGTACCACGCGGCCGCGGTGAGCAAACAGCCGATGTTCAGGCCGAGACGAGAACCGGAGCGTCGCGCGAATTGTCTTCGGACTCCTCGATTTCGCGCACCAGCGGCAGCACGTTGGCGCCGAAGTACTCGATCTCCTCCTGGAAATGAAGGAAGCCGCCGAGGATCAGGTCGGCGCCGCGTTTGCGGTAGCCGGTGATGCGTTCGGCGATCTGCTCGGGCGTGCCGATCAACTGGGTGCGGAACCCGTCGTTGTACTGCACCAAGTCCTCGAACGACGAGTCAGCCCACATCCCCTTCTTGTCGCCGGTGGAGTTGCCGGCCTGCTGCACTGCACCGCGGAAACCCTCGACCGCGGGCCGGTTCGCCTTCTCGATGATCTCGCGCAGGGTGTCCCGCGCTTCCTTCTCCGTGTCGCGGGCGATGATGAACCCGTTGAGCCCGACGCGCACCTCACGGTTGGCGTCACGGGCGTGGTCGCGAACCTCGACGACCTGTTCGGTGAGGCCCTCGAAGTCCTTGCCGTTGGAGAAGTACCAGTCCGAGTGCAGGCCACCGTTGCGACGTGCGGCGGTCGAGTTACCGCCCTGGAAGATCTCGGGGTTGGGACGCTCTGGCGTGTTGAGCGGCTTGGGTTTCAGCGTGAAGTCGTGGATCCGGTAGAAGTCGCCGCGGAAGTCGACGTCGTCCTCGGTCCAGATCTTCCGCAGCACCTGGAGGAACTCCGCACTGCGGCGGTAGCGCTCGTCGTGCTCCAGCCACGGCTCGCCGAGGTGGGTGAACTCGTCCTTGAACCAGCCGGACACCACGTTGACGGCGAACCGGCCACCGGACAGGTGATCGGCGGTGGCGCCGAGCTTGGCCAGCACCGCAGGCTGCCACAGGCCGGGGTGGACCGCCGCGATCACCTTGAGCCTTTGCGTGGCCAGCAGCAGCGCCAGCGAGAAGCTGGTGGACTCGTGCTGGTACTCGGCGCCGTAGCTGGCCTCGTAGCGGACCTGGGACAGCGCGTACTCGAAGCCGTTGTTCTCCGCGGTCTGGGCCAGCTTCTTGTTGTACTCGTAGTTCCAGTCGGTGCGCTGCTCGATGTCGCTGGTCACCAGGCCGCCGCTGACGTTGGGCACCCAGTACGCGAACTTGACGTGGTCGGCGATGCGTTCGGTGGTCATGGTGTGCCATCCCAGCAGCGGGCACGGTCGCCGTCGTGGGTAACGCTCGCGGTGACGGAAAGTCAGCCGGTTCAGCCGCCGCCGGCGAGGTGAGCGAGCACCGGCTTGATCTCATCGGTGGGCGAGAAGTCGATGTACTCGCAGTCGGTGACCGCCTCCGGAGCGTGACCAGCAGCCCAGTAGAACGCGTCCCCAGCCGAGTAGTCGTGTGGTTGGTCGGCGGTGTGCATGCGCAGCTGTCCGCTCAGCACGTATCCCCAGTGTGGGCACTGGCAGAGGTCACCGTCGAGTCCAACCAGCGCGGGCCGCAAGTCGGTGCCCGCCGCCAGTTGCACCCAGGCGATGGACATGTCGCCGACCTCCTGAGTCCGGAAGTCAACGCCTCCACCCTGTACGACCGCCGGGATCTCGTCTCGTGTCATTCGCTTCATGGCACACCCCTCTTAGTTTGCCAACGATCGGCTGAGCGTAGTTCCGTCGAGCGTGTTACGGGCCAACCCGGCCAACATGGTTCGCTACGGCATCGGCCACCACGATCGGCGTCTCGCCGATTCCGTTGAACCGTGACGACGTCACCGTCGTGTAGGCGCCCATCATCGGGCTGACCACGATGTCGCCGACCCGCAAGGCCGGCATCGGGTAGTCGCGCGCGATGACGTCGATGCTGTCGCACGTGGGCCCGGCCAACGTGACCGGCCGATGATCCTTCGGTGGCTCTCCGCGCAGTTCGTCGAGCGCGAGGATCGGCGGGTGGACGTCCTCGGTGAGGATGTTCGAGTACGCCCCGTACAGACCGTCGTCCAGGTAGTGCCACACCCTTCCGCCACGCACCGCGGTGCCGACGACGCTGGTGAACAGCGTCATGCAGCTCGCGGCGAGGATCCGGCCCGGCTCGGCGAGCAGTGTGAACGCGTCGCGCTCGGCGCCGAGTTCCTCGTCGACGATGGCGGTCAGGCCCGCGATCGATGGCATCGGGTCGCGGTAGGACACCGGGAACCCGCCGCCGATGTCGATCGTGCGCGCCCGCACGCCAAGTGTCCTTTGCACCGTGCGGCTGAGTTCGGCCGTGGCGCGCAGCGCATGTCGGTACGGCGTCAGCGAGCTGCCCTGGCTGCCGACGTGGAAGCTGAATCCTGCGAACCGCACGCCCGCCGCCACGACGTGTTTGACCAGCATCGGGGCGTCAGCCGGGTCGACGCCGAACTTCGTCGACAGGTCGGATTTGGCCGTCTTGTTCGGGAACGACAGCCGGACCAGGACATCGATGTCGGCGGGCCTGCCTCTGAACTTCTCCGCCTCGCACGGGTTGTCGACGACGAACGTCCGCACCCCGGCACGGTAGGCGTGGTCGATGTCGGACGGCTTCTTGATCGGGTGCGTATGGATGCACCGGTCGGTGCGCAGCCCCAGCGACCGGACGAGGTCAACCTCGGCGGACGTGGCGACGTCGAATCCGCAGCCGGCCGAGGCCAGCGTCGTCAGCACCGCCGGGTGGGGCAGCACCTTGACCGCGTAGTGCAGATCGAAGCCGCGCAGGTGGCCGGTCAGTAGTGCGTACTGCTCGGCCACCCGGCCGGGATCGAGAATCAGAAGCGGGGTGCCGTACGCCGCCAGCTGCTCGTCCCAGCCGCAGCCGGCCGCCTGTCCACGGAGGTCGTCGCTAAGCCGTGAGCGTCGCTGCGGATCCATGCTGCACCTCCTCGGATGCGGGCTTGCGCACTGCGAGCAGACCCTTGAACCGCTCGTAGCTGAAGATGGCGAGGACGTAGAAGCCGACGTCGGCGACGATGCTGCCGACGATCCAGCCCACCGCCAGGTTGCCGAGCAGGAACGGTCCGGCGTAGAGCGCCACCGGTCTGATGAGGACGCTGTCGATGATCTCGGCGGGACCGAACTCGATCGCGATGCTGCGTAGTGCGCGGAAATTGGCGACGAGCACCCGCATCGGCCGTGTCCGGTCGCGAAGCGTTCGAGAGGCCCAGCGCACCCCGTTGACGTAAGCCGTTGCGTAGTAGCCCGCGGAGGCGCCGATCGTGCCTGCCACCACGGCGGCGGCGTACGACCCGGTCAGCCAGTAGATGGCGGCAGCTCCGCCGAGCTGACCTGCCCAGCCTGCGATCTCACACGGCAGGTAACGACGTGTCCACTCGGCGATCTTCATGCGGGTCGTTCGCTCGGCTTCCATGGCTCGAACTGTTCCGCCCGCTACCCCACCGGGTCACGCGTAGCGGACTACCCGACGTCCCCGGACGTCGACGCGAGTAACGGGACCCGCCTTGCGCCGACAGACTGGAACACGTTCTAATTCTGGTCATGGACTACGGGCTCGTACTTTTCAGCAGCGACCGCGGAATCGCGCCGGCGGCCGCCGCGAAACTCGCAGACGATCATGGGTTTCACACCTTCTACGTGCCCGAACACACCCACATCCCGATCAAGCGGCAGGCCGCGCACCCGACCACCGGCGACGAGTCGCTGCCCGACGACCGCTACATGCGCACGCTGGACCCGTGGGTCAGCCTGGGCGCCGCATCCGCGGTCACCTCACGGGTGCGGCTGTCCACCGCGGTGGCCCTGCCCGTCGAGCACGACTGCATCACCCTGGCCAAGTCGATCGCCACGCTCGATCACCTGTCCGGTGGCCGGGTGAGCCTCGGCGTCGGATTCGGTTGGAACACCGACGAACTCGCCGACCACAACGTCCCGCCGGGCCGCCGCCGCACGATGCTGCGCGAATACCTCGAGGCCATGCGCGCGCTGTGGACGCAGGAGGAAGCCGAATACGACGGCGAGTTCGTCAAGTTCGGTCCCAGCTGGGCCTGGCCCAAGCCGGTGCAGTCACACGTCCCGATCCTCGTCGGGGCGGCAGGCAGCGAGAAGAACTTCAAGTGGATCGCCCGCAGCGCCGACGGCTGGATCACCACGCCGCGCGACTTCGACATCGACACCCCGGTGAAGCTGCTGCAGGACACCTGGGCCGCGACGGGCCGCGACGGCGCACCCCAGATCGTCGCCCTGGACTTCAAGCCGGATCCCGACAAACTGGCCCGCTGGGCAGATCTCGGCGTCACCGAAGTGCTGTTCGGGCTGCCCGACAAGTCGGAGTCCGACGTCGCCGCCTACGTGGAGCGATTGGCTGGCAAGCTCGCCGCCCTGGTCTAGGTCCGGACAGCGCCACCGCCCTCGCCTGCGGTCAGGTAGTGGGCGAAATATTCGCGTAGTCGACTACGCGTGACCGGATCAGGGCTGGCGACGACAGTTCGTGGGCATGAGGACTCAACCTCAGCGGAATGACCTGAAAGGACATGCCATGCCCAGCATCAGCCCGATCATCGCCCATTTGTTCGACGATCCACACGCCAACTATCGCCGCGTCAGGCGCGAAGGCGGCCTCCGCACTCGTTTCGAGTCCAAGGGGCGCGTGCTACGACGTCGGTCGAAATGACCCCTGCGGTACCGTTTTGGTCGCGTCAGGCAAGCGTGGCCAGGTTGGTGCCGTTCTCCGTCGACTTCACCGCGATGCGGGCGCCCAGCGGGTCACCGTCGGACATCAGCGCGACCAGGTCTTCATCGGTGGTGATGGCCATGAACCGGCTGTCGTCGGATTCGAGGCATCCGATGATGATGCCCGTCCGAACGGGCCAGTCGTAGCGCACCGAGTAGGTCTCGATGATGCCCAGACCGTCGGCGTCGCGGGTGACGGCCACCTTCGGTAGCGCGGCAATGTCGTCCTGCAGTGCCTTGCTCCGGTCGGCCGCCCAGTCAGCGGGTTCGGTCGAGTACACCCCTACCGAATACTTGCTCATGACACCGCCGTTGGCGCCGACAAGACCGAATGCGCCTGGCTTGCCCCGCATCTCGGCGATGGTCTCGGCGATGCCGTGCAGAGAGTAGCTGTTGCCGGGGCCACCGAAGTACGGCAGACCGCCGGTGAGCGTGAGCCCCCGCGGATCGTCTCCGGCGAGCCCGAACTCGTCGCACACCGCGAAAACCGGGAACGGAAAGCAGCTGTACAGGTCGAAACTCGCCACCTCGTCGATGCCGATGCCGGCGACCCGGAGTGCTTCTGCCACGGCTTGTTTCGCAGAGACGCTGATGCCGAGGTCGACGCGGCCCAACAGGTCCTGTTCGGTCTGATCGGCGTGCCCGCGCAGGTACACCCACTTCTCCTCGGCCACACCGAGTCGGCGTGCGGCGTCGACCGACATCAGCACTGCGGCCGCACCTTGATTGACCGTGTCGCGTGCGACCAGCAGCCGCGGGTACGGGTCGCAGATCATCCGGTTGTCGTCAGTGACGGTGAGGATCTCCTCCACGGAACGCTCCACCGGGGATGACGAGAACGGGTTCTTGGCAGCGACTTTGGAGAACGGCGCGAACAGTTCGGCCATCCGCAGGCGATAGTCCCCGACGCTGACGCCCAATCGGGCACGTCGCGCGTTGTCCAGCAGTCCGTACTGCACCGGTGCGCCGGTCAGCCCATGCGTCGCGGTGTACTCGCTCGTGTACTGCTCGAAGCCGTAGCCGCGGTCCTCGAGCTGGCCGCCGACGTGCTCGGTGAAGTCCGGCTTGTCTTGTCGATTCGAGAAGTACTTCGTAGTGGAGCCCGGCTCGGAGCCGAGGATCAACGCCACCTCGATATCACCTGCGGCGATCGCCCCGGCGAACTCCGTCACCAACTTCTGCGGGCCGTTGCCACCGATGGGCTCGAGGACCGCGCGCGCGGGATCGGCGCCGACACGCTGTGCCACCGATCGCAGATAGTTGTCCGAGCAGCCGAGCGGAGGTTCGGAGAAGGGTGTGCAGATCTCGAACTGGCGCAGCCCGACGAACACCTCGATCGCCCGCGCCACGGCGTCCACATCCGCACCGGTGTCGGCCAGCGCGGCCCGCGCCGCCGCGGTCGCCAGGTCCACCGCCGACATGCCCCGGTAGTCGGGGTCGTCGATGCGCTCGGTGAACTGGCCGACGCCGACGATGACGGGAGTACGCGGGTCTTCGGACGAGCGCTGGCGCGAGGACCCTGTCCTAGCCATCACAAACCTCCTGGCGGGTGTTAATTCGTCAGGCTAATCGGAAACTAGAACGTGTTCCTAATCGAACCTGCGACCAGATCGTGAAACTCGAAGGATTCGCGATCTGACCGCAGTCTCGAACGAACGGTTACAGGCTTTCGAGAATCTCCCTGGCGAGCGCCGCGGTTGCGGACGGCGTCTTGCCGACCTTCACGCCCGCAGCCTCGAGCGCTTCCTTCTTGCCCTCAGCGGTGCCCGCACCGTCGGACACGATGGCGCCCGCGTGGCCCATCGTCTTGCCCTCAGGCGCGGTGAAGCCCGCGACGTAGCCGACGACAGGCTTGGAGACGTTGGCCTTGATGTAGTCGGCGGCCTTCTCCTCGGCATCGCCGCCGATCTCGCCGATCATCACGATGACCTTGGTCTCGGGATCCTTCTCGAACGCCTCGATGGCGTCGATGTGGGTAGTGCCGATGACCGGGTCGCCGCCGATGCCGATGGCGGTGGAGAAGCCGAGATCGCGCAGTTCGTACATCATCTGGTAGGTCAGCGTGCCCGACTTCGACACCAGCCCGATGGGTCCCTTGCCGGTGATGTTGTTCGGCGTGATGCCGACCAGCGACTCACCTGGCGTGATGACGCCGGGACAGTTCGGCCCGATGATGCGGGTCTTCTCGCCCTTTTCCACGTTGTACGCCCACGCGTAGGCGCTGTCCTGCACCGGGATTCCCTCGGTGATGACGACGAGCAGCGGGATCTCGGCGTCGATGGCCTCGATGATGGCATCCTTGGAGAAGGCAGGCGGCACGAAGGCGATCGACACGTCGGCGCCGGTCTCCTTGATGGCCTCGGCGACGCTCGCGAACACCGGCAGGTCGACGTCGTTGCCGTCCTTGTCCTTGTGCGACACCTTTGTGCCGGCCTTGCGCGCGTTCACGCCGCCGACCACCTGGGTGCCCGCCTTCAGCATCAGCGCGGTGTGCTTGGTGCCCTCGCCGCCGGTGATGCCCTGGACGATGACCTTGCTATCTGAGTTTAGGAATATGGACATCGGTCATTTTCTCCTTTTGGTCTTTACTCGTTGGCCAGCTCGGCGGCCTTGTCGGCGCCGGCGTCCATGGTGTCGGCCTGGATGACCAGGGGGTGGTTGGCCTCGGCGAGAATCCGGCG
>JAVRPF010000400.1:0-3640 GCA_032162385.1 Mycobacterium sp. | reverse complement strand
GCCCGGCTGGAGCACCTGTTGTCCCGTAACTCGGGGAACTCCTCGAGCCCTCCGTCGAAAGACGATGATCCGGGCAAGCCCGCACCGCCGGAGAAGAGCACACGCGACAAGGGTGGGCCCCAGCGGGCGCGGGGCAAGCAGCCCGGGGCGCCGGGGACGCATCTGGCATGGACCGAGCACCCCGATGATCGTCTGGACCGGTTCCCGCAGGGCCGCTGCGACTGCGGTGATGACCTGGGCGGCGCCCGGGATCTGGGGATCGTGGACCGCTACCAGCAACACGAGATCCCGCAGGTCGCCGTGAAGGTCACGCAGTACGACCAGCACCAGGTGCAATGCGGCTGCGGGAAGGTCCACACCGCACAGCGGCCCGACGGGGCCCGCTGCGGGCCGGTCGGGTACGGCCCCAGCCTGGCGGCCTTCGCGGTGTACCTGATGGTGGTGCACTTCATCCCCGCGCACCGCGTCGTGGAGCTGCTGGAGTCGCTGACCGGCACGGCACCTTCGGTGGGGTTCGTGCACGGCATGATCAACCGCGCGGCGGGGCTGCTCACCGGCGTGGACCAGCGGATCCGGGCGCTGATCACCCTCGCGTATGCGGTGTGCTGCGATGAGACCCCACTGCGGGTCGGCCCAAGCAGCCACCAGCGGGGAAGAAGAAGGCCGAGCGGTACCTGCTGGTGGCCGCCACCGAGCTCTACACCCACTACCTGATCGGTGACCGGTCCATGGACACCTTCACGGCGTTCGTGGTCAAGGACCTGACCAACTCGGTGGTCGTACACGACCGCTACCAAAATTACGACTCCGCCCAGCTCGGGACGCTGGTCCACCAACTTTGCTGTGCTCACCTCCTACGTGATCTTGACGACGCCGCCCAGGTCTACCCCGACGCGGTGTGGCCCACCCAGATCGCCGACGCGCTGCGTGGGCTGATCCACCAGGCCAACCTCGCCCGCGACCAGGGCCTGCCCGCGATCGCCGCCGACCTCCGCGACGCGCTGCTCACCCGGATCCGCAACGGGATGCTGGTCGGGCTGTCCGACACCACCTCGGCCGGCACCCGCCCCGGACAACGCAAGGCCCGGCTGCTGCTGGAAGTCCTGCGTGACCGCCCCGACGACGTGCTGCGCTTCGTCCACGACCTCAAGGTGCCCCCCACCTCGAATCAGGCCGAACGCGACCTACGACCCAGCAAGATCCAACAGAAGATCTCCGGGCGGCTGACCAGCGTGGATCGCACCCGAGACCGCTACACCATCCTCGGCTACCTCTCCACCGCCGCCAAACACGGCCTCGACAAGATCACCGTGCTACGCGACGCGCTGACCGGCCAACCCTGGATGCCCGCACTACCCGCACCCACCTGACACGACGTCCCGACCGACCACCACCGGACGCCCACAGGCCGACCGGCGACAACGTCATGCGCTGATCATCAGGGCTGAATATTTGCGGTTAGACGCGCGTGGGTACGGAGCGCGATACGCAGGGCTTTCGCGACCCGTTCGACCTGGTTCATGCTGAGCTCGGCGTGCATTGGGATGGCGAGCTGGCGCTGGAAGAGATCCGCCGAGACCGGGCACGGCTGCTGCGTGTCGTATACCGGCTGCTGGTGGCACGCCCACGTACCGTGCCCGCAGCCGATGCCCTGAGCACGTAGGTCGGCGGCGACCCCCGCACGGTCCACGCTCGGGTCCAACTTCACCAGGTAGGACTGCCAGGCGTGGGTACGGTCCTGCGGTACATGCGGCACCGTGAGGAGCTCTTCGTCGGTGAGTAACTCGGTGTAGTGTGCGGCGAACGCGCGCCGACGGTCCAGCAGCTCGCCGATCCGGTCCATCTGCACCCGTAGGATTGCGGCGGCGATGTCGGACAGCTTGTAGTTGTAGCCGATTTCGGTGAATATCGGGATCGGCAGGCCGACGATCTGCGCCTGGCCGAAGATGCTTTCGATGCCGAAGGACGATCGCAGCCTCGCGTCCGCTGCGAGCGCCGGATCGTCGGTGAGCAGCGCCCCGCCCTCACCGCTGGTGATCCCCTTGCGCCCGTGGAAGGACAGGCAGGCCACCGGTGCCAGCGCACCCGCCTGGCGGCCCTTGTATGTGGCGCCAACCGCACATGCAGCGTCCTCGACGAGGAACAGTTTGTGGTGGTCCGTGATCGACTTGAGCTGCGCGTAGTCGGCGGGCAGGCCGACCGTGTCCACCGCGATCACACCTGCGGTGCGCGGGCCGACCAGGTCGGTCACGGCCGACGGGTCTACGGTGCCGGTATCGGCACGCACGTCGGCGAAGATTGGGACCGCGCCGACGTATCGCACCGCATGGGCAGGCGCCGGGAACGTGTAGTCGGCGACGATTACTTCGTCGCCCGGCTCGACGCCGAGAGCGAGCAGGGCCAGGTGGAGCGCGGCGCCGCAGTTGCTCACCGCGACCGCGCCACCAACCCCATAACGTTTGGCCAGCTCCGTCTCCAGTGCCTGCCCCCTCGGGCCCTGACCGGCTGGCCAGCCCGAGTTGAACACTTCCGCGACGGCTGCTAGTTCTTGCTTGCCCAAACTTGCGTGAACCAGGGGAATCGTGTTGATCGTGGTCATCTCCGGCCCTGCCTTATCTTCTGTTTCTCGATTCGGCGACGATGCGTTCCAGCGTTGTGGTGTCGTGTTCGGCGGCGAGGAAGCTCGGGTGACGGATCACGTCGGCCAGCAGCCCGGCGGTGGTGTGTATGCTCGGTCCGGTCATCCGCAGTTCGCTTAGCGCCCGGCGCATCCGGGCGATCGCTTCGTCGCGGTCGGTTCCCCAGGTGATCACTTTGGCCAGCAGCGAGTCGTAGTTCGGCTGCACTCTTACCCCGGGTCGGGCGTCGGTGTCGACCCGGACGAACGGGCCTGACGGTATGGTGCATTCCTCCAGCGTTCCCGCGCAGGGCAGAAATTCGCGCGCCGGGTCCTCGGCGTTGATTCGGCACTCGATCGCCACCCCGCGCGGCGCGATCTCGTCCTGGGTAAAGCCTAAGGACTCGCCTGCGGCGATGCGCAGCTGCTGGCGGACGATGTCGATACCAGTAAGTGTCTCGGTTACCGGATGTTCCACCTGGATGCGTGAGTTGACCTCGATAAAGACGATATCAGTGCCGGAAACCAGAAACTCGAACGTACCGGCACCGTGGTAACCGATCGCCCGCGTACCCGTCACGGCGTACTCTGCGAGCTGCCGGGACACCTCCGGCGGCAGCCCGGGAGAGGGGGACTCCTCGATCAGCTTTTGGTGGCGACGCTGCATCGAACAATCGCGCTCGCCCAAATGCACTACCGTGCCGTGCTGATCGGCAAGTATCTGAATTTCCACGTGCCGTGCGCCCCGCAGGTAACGCTCGAGATAAACGCGGTTGTCGCCGAACGCCACGGCAGCCGCAGCTCGGGTGTCACGGAAAGCTATCCGCAGATCAGAGAGCTCGTGGACCACCGTCATACCACGGCCGCCGCCACCCGCGACCGCCTTGATGATCAGCGGAAATCCGATTTCCTGCGCCGTACCGATCACCTCTTCGGCGCTATTCACCGGGTCGGTCGTGCCCGGGGCCATCGGTAGCCCGGCCTTGGCCATCAGGCGCCGGGCGATCGCCTTGTCACCCAGCT
>JAVRPF010000399.1:0-7101 GCA_032162385.1 Mycobacterium sp. | reverse complement strand
GGCGTGATCCAAAGCGTCGACCCGTCGATGCGCGTCTCGACCTCCACGTGGCCGCTGCCCTGGCGCCGGGCCAGGCTGACCCGGGCGATGCCGTCGGGTCCTATCTCGCCCGACAATCGTGGCGCAGCCCACCGGAACAGCTCGTCGAGGACTGGTGCGGGCAATTCGAGGGTGAGCTAGACCGGTGCGGCGACCAGGACCGGGGGCACCGACGCCCGCACGTGCACGTTTTCTAGCACAGCGCTGGCCCTGTCGAAGCGGTGGCCGTTCCAGCGCAGGTCCTTGGCTGCGAGCCGGACGTCGTTGAGTTGACCGACCGACAGGCCGCGCAGGTCAAGCCGCGAGTCGAACTCGGTGATGGTCAGGACCAGATCACCGTCGGCCAGCCGGACGGCCAGCCGCCTGCCGACGACCAGGCGGCGCAAGGTGAGGAAGAGCGTGCGGTAGGCGGCCGCCGCACCGGTGTTCACCACGGCCGCCGTCGACCAGAACGCGGCCAACATGTCCAGCGGGCGGAAGGGATCCCAGCGGCGCGGCGGTCCAGGACGCGTCATGACACCAGCATCCTCGTCGTCAGTCGGGGACTGAGAACGCGTTGAGCAGGGATCGCATCGATCGCGCCACCGCGTGCCGCGTCTCGACCGGGTCCGCGGAATTCGCGATCAGCATGGCGCCGCGGGTGAGCGCACCCAGGAGCAAGCGGGTGGTGGTCTCCGGATCGTCCACCTGGATCGCACCGGCCTCGACGGCCGATACCAGGGCATGCATTATCGCCACGTGGGCGTACTGCTCGTCGAGTTCGGTGAATCGGGCGAGGCCAAGAACCGCTGGACCGTCCAAGACGAGGATTCGCTGAACGTCGGGTTGCAGGACGCCGTCGAGGAAGGCGTCGAAGCCGCGGGCAAGCTCGTCGCCCTTCTGTGCGGGACCGTCGTCTGCGGCCCCCTGTGCCGCCGTGGTCGCCGCTGTCAACAGGTCGGTATGCGCCTGCATGAAGACCGCCTCGAAAAGGGCTGTCTTGGTTGGGAAGTGGTGATAGAGCGCACCCGTCGTAACCCGGGCTTCGCGAGCGAGGTCGTCGACGGAGGTGGATCGGAAGCCGTTCTCGCCGAACAGGCGCCGGCCCGCGGCGAGCAGTGCGGCGCGGGTCTGGGCGACCTGCACGGCGCGCAGTGATGCCGGCTGCTCGGCATCCGGTTCATGCATCTCTTGCTCCTCGCGGGCGACTCGCCCACCCTATTGACATAGTAACGATATGTGAAATAGTGAACCTATCTACGGGATGAATACTAGGGGGAGCACGCTCATGACATCTGCCGCCGTCGATACCGCAGGACCCGTCGAAAGCGCGCGACGCGCCCACGATCAGTGCCTGGACGCCTTCCGCGACGCCGTCGGGCGTACCTCGCGACTATGGCGAAGCATCGACAACCCGAACGCCCCGACACCTCGGCTCGATTGGACCGCCGCCGAGACCGCCGCACACGTGGTCGGCGACCTTCGGGACTACACCCGGGCGCTGACCCGGCACGGCAACGGCTATATGACGCATGCCAATCCGCCCATGGAGTCACCCTCGAAGCTGAGCGCGAAGGTCAACGCCCGCCATCTGGAAGAGATTCCCGAGCGGGATCTGCATCAACTGGCCGTCATGCTGGAGGATGCCGCACTGGCGTACGTGGCGGTCGCCTCGTCCGCCGATCTGTCGGCCGACATCGCGACCCCGAATGGTCTGGTCGCCGCTCCGTCGACGATGACCTGCCTGCTCCTGGGGGAGCAGGTCGTGCACGGACTCGACATCGCACGGTCGGCAGGCGTGCCGTGGCCCATCAGCGATGACGACGCACATCTGGTCATTCCCGGAGTGCTGAGCATTGCGCCCGAGTACCTGCGGCCGTCGCGTGCGGTGGGTCTACGAGTGAGCTACGAACTCCGTATGCGCGGAGGGCGCCGTTTCCGCATCGCCGTCGCCGACGGCGCGGCCACCGTCACCGCAGCGGATGAGCGAGCCGACTGCGTCATCACCGCTGACCCCGTGGCGTTCCTGCTGCTGGGTTACGGCCGGATCACCCAGTGGCCACAGATCGCCCGCGGCAAGCTGCGCGCCGGCGGCCGCAAGCCCTGGCTCGCGATGAGATTCGCCTCGCTGCTGGTGAGCCCGTAACGAGAATCTCGTAGTCACGCCTTCGAGGCCATCGATGCCAGGGCGTGACGTGCCAGCTCTGCGGTGCTGCGGTCACGCAGCCTCGGTGTGTCGGCGTCGGCAACTCCCAGTACCCGCAGGCAGGCGTCAGCCACGTGCATGGGCAGCCCGGTCCGGTCGTTGTCGCGGCGGTCGGCCCACATGTTGACCAGCGACTCGACGAGCCGGAACGGCAGCTCGGCTGCGACCCCGTCGACCCCGGTCTCGGCCACGATGGACTGGCTCAACGCGAGGTAGTGCAGACGCAGCTGTTCGCGATCGGACCAGAACGGCTCGAGCCGTGCCTCGCGAAGCTCGGGCTGCAGATAGAGCGCACCCAGGTTCCAGCGACCGTTGAGCAGTTGGTGGCCGTCGAATGCAGCCAACGCGTGGAGGTGCCCCGCTGCACTGAGCGGCGGGTCCGCTGCCGTCAGGTTCGGAATGAATGACAAAGTCGGAGTGACGGTTTGGCTGAGCAGGGCACAGAGGATGTCGTCCTTGGTGCTGAAGTAGTGGTAGAGCGACGCCTGGCGGATGCCGACGGCTTCTGCGATGGTCCGTGTTGAGGTGCCGGTGTAACCGGTTGTCGTGAACAGCTCACCGGCGGCGTCCAGGATCTCGTCGCGAGCGGTGGTGCCGGGCCGTCGTTGTGACCTCAGGCGAGGTCGGCCCGCACGAGTGACGGTCATCGCCCCATCGTTGCCCACCCCGCCCCTGAAGTGGGGGTCCTCCCTTTTCTGTCACACGATAGAAACCGACGATACGCATCGGTTACGTGTGCACGAGTTTGGTTACGCCACCGACACCCACGACCGCCGGGGAGTGTGAAAACTGTCAAGTGACAGGCGAGTGGTCCGCAGGCGCGCCACCTCCAGGTGTCAGTCAACGACGTCCGAACAGTCGAGGGAGCGCTGAATGGGGATTGCGACCTCCGAGGTCGATGAGCAGCGGCCGTCGGCCGCGCCCACGACCGCGGATCCCGTCGCCAGCGTCGGCGACCTGCACGTCACGTTCCGCCGCAACGGCCGGAACGTGTACGCCCTGCGTGGTGTGTCCCTGACCATCGCGCCTGGTGAAATTCTTGGCCTGGTCGGAGAATCCGGTTCGGGAAAGAGCGTCCTCGGCTTCACCATGCTCGGGCTGCTACCCGGCCACGCACAGACGACCGGATCGGTGCGCGTCGCCGGTGCCGACATGATCGAGGGCTCGCCCAAGGCCCTTCGCAAGGTTCGTCGGCTGGATCTGGGTGCGGTCTTCCAGGATCCGATGACCTCGCTGAACCCCACCATGCGCATCGGCAGGCAGGTTGCCGAAGCGGCCGGTGGTGACGAGGAGGCCCTGCGTCTGCTGACCGCGGTCGGCATCCCCGAGCCGAAGCGGCGAATGCGGGCCTTCCCGCACGAGTTGTCCGGCGGACTGCGTCAGCGCGTGATGATCGCGATCGCGATCGCGGGTGACCCCGACCTGATCGTCGCCGACGAACCGACCACCGCACTCGACGTGACGGTTCAGGCGCAGGTGCTGCGCCTGCTCCAGCGCCTGCGCGACGAGATCGGCTGCAGCATCGTGTTCATCACGCACGATCTCGGTGTCGCGGCGCAGATCTCGGACCGTATCGCGGTGCTGTACGCGGGCCGCGTCGCCGAGATCGGCCCCACCGACGAGGTGCTCGACCGGCCGGCCCACCCCTACACCCACGGCCTTCTGCGCTCCCGCCTCACCCTCGATACGGCGAGGGATCAGCGGTTGGCCGCGTTGGCGGGCTCGGTGCCCAGCGCGGTGTCGCCGCTGCCCGGTTGCGCGTTCGCGCCGAGGTGCGTTCTGGAGACCCCCGACTGTTCGGCCACCCCGCCGGACCCGACTGCCGTCGCCGACCGCCGGGTCAGCGCCTGCGTGCTGCCCTTCGACGACGTCGTCGACGCTCTGGGCGGTGATGCCACCAACGCCTCGGAGAGTTTCGACGTGTCCGGACCCGACGACGCCGTCCCGCCGTCGGTGGTGGCCCGCGACGTCACCAAGACCTTCACCGTCAAACGGCGGTTCATCGGCCGCTCCGCCGACAACGGCGGCAAACTGCATGCCCTGCGCGGCATCTCGCTGACCGTCGGACACGGCGAATCGGTGGCACTGGTCGGGGAGAGTGGCTCGGGCAAGTCCACCCTGTTGCGTGTCATCGCCGGCCTGGAGAAGCAGACCTCGGGCGGCGTTGAGCTCGCCGGGGGACATCGACCTCAGATGGTGTTCCAGGACGCCGGCGCGTCGCTGACCCCGTGGCTGTCGGTGGGGGAGCTGATCTCCGAGCGGCTGCGGAGTACGAAGATGTCCCGCGCACAACGCAACGACGCCGTCGCCGAGGTGCTCGACCGCGTCGGGCTGCCGCTGGAGATCGCGAAATCGCGCGCCGGCCAGCTTTCCGGCGGTCAGCGGCAACGGGTCTCGTTGGCCCGCGCGACCGTGGTGCCGCCATCGGTGTTGCTGTGCGACGAGCCCACAAGCGCGCTCGACGTATCGCTCGCCGCATCGGTGCTCAACCTGATCGGCGATCTCCGCCGCAGCCTGGACATGTCGGTCATCTTCGTCACCCACGACCTGTCGGTGGCCCGCGTGGTCGCCGACCGGATCGCCGTGATGTACCTGGGCCGGATCGTCGAGATCGGTCCCGCCGACGACGTCATCAACCGTCCCACCCACCCATACACACAAGCACTGGTCGACTCGATACCTGATCTCGACCGCGAATCACGCGTGTTGGCAGGCGAACCCGCCAGCCCGCTGTCGCCGCCTACCGGTTGTGCGTTCCATCCGCGGTGTCCGATCGCGGTCGACACCTGCAGTGACAGGCAGCTCGACGTCCGGTTGGAGGGCAGCCCCGGGAGTCCGCACCAGGTGGCCTGCATCGAGCGGAAGGCGAACTGATATGGCGATTGCGGTCCCCGGCGGCACATGGTTGCGCGGCCGTGAGCGCAGGCTCTCGCTGCCGAAATCGCCGTCAGCGCTGATTAACTGGGCAGCCGTCGGCTTGGTGCCGGTAGTGACCGTCATCGCGGTGGCGGTCCCCTTCATCGCGCCGCACGATCCGCTGGTGCCGATTGGCATGCCACTGCAGGCACCGGGCAAGAGTGGGTTCCTGCTCGGCAGCGACAGTGTCGGGCGGGACATCCTGTCCCGGGTGCTCTACGGGGTGCAGTCGAGTTGGTTCGCGGCCCTGGCGGTCGTGGCCATCGGGCTGATCCTCGGCGGACTGGTCGGACTGATCGCCGGTGCGACGGGCGGGTGGATCGACTCGACGCTCATGCGGATCACCGACGGATTCCTGTCGCTACCGGCTCCCGTACTCGCGATCGCGGTGGTCGCCGCACTGGGCCCGGGATTCGTCCACACGCTGGTCGCGGTGTCGATCGTCTGGTGGCCCTTCTACGCGCGCCTGGTGCGCGGCGAGGTGGCCCGTCTGGCTGCACGCCCGCATGTCGAGGCGGCCAAACTGGCCGGGGCCGGCAGGATTCGGCTGGCGACACGCCATCTGTTGCCGGGCGCGGTGCCCAACGCGTTGGTCGCCGCCAGCCTCGACATCGGCACTCTGATCCTCACGTTGGCTGCCCTGTCGTTCCTCGGACTGGGCCAATCCGCGCCTGCGCCCGAGCTCGGTGCCGACAGCGCCCGCAATCTGACGTACTTCCTTCAGCAGTGGTGGGTCCCGGTGATGCCCGGCCTGGCTGTCCTCGTGCTCGCCTTGATCGCCAACATCGCCGGTGACGGCCTACGCAACCTGATGAAGACGAGCTAGGGGCGGTAATGAGAAACTTCGTCCTGTCCCGCCTGGGTGCCACGGCGGCGATCCTCATCGCACTGACGGCGGTGATGTTCGTACTGCAGCACATTTCGCCGATGGATCCGGTGAAGTCTCAACTCGGCGCCAACGCGTCGGGGGATGCCGTCGCGGCCCGTCGGCACGCGCTGGGACTCGATCAGCCAGTGATCAACCAGTTCTGGCGCTACCTGACCGCGGCCGTGCACGGCGATCTGGGCTCCTCGTACCGCACCCGGCATCCGGTTAGCAGCGACCTGAGCGACTTCTTCCCGGCGACACTCGAATTGGCGTTGTACGGCATCGCGATAGCGCTGATCCTCGCGGCGTTGCTGGCCTTCGGCATGACGCTGAAGTGGCGCGGTTCGGAAGTGCTGCGCGCCGTGTTGTTCACCGGCGCGGCGGCGCCTATGTTCCTCCTCGGGATAGTCGGCCTGATCGTGTTCTACCAGCAGCTGGGCTGGGTGCCGGCGAACGGCCGGATCAGTGTGCCCAACCCGCCGGACGGGCCTACCGGGTTGCTGACAATCGACGGATTGCTCGCCGGGCGGTTCGACGTCGTCACCGACGCGCTGCACCACCTGATCCTTCCGGCCATCGTGATCGCGCTCGGCCCGGCGGTCGCTATCGGACGAGTGCTGCGATCCAGCCTGCTGACCGACGCAGACAGCGACTACGCCAGAACCGCAAGGGCCAAGGGCCTTTCCGAGGGCCGAATCATGGTTGGCCACGTGTTGCGCAACTGCGTGGGCAGCGCAATGTCGATGACGGGTCTGCAGGTGGGCCTGATGTTCTCCGGTGTGCTGGTCGTCGAGCAGGTGTTCGGCTGGCCGGGAATCGGTCAGTACATCGCGCAAAGCATCCCGGTCGCCGACTTTCCCGCCATCGCAGGCGTCACGCTGATGCTCGGTGTGCTCTACGTCGTCATCAACACCGCAGTAGATCTCCTGCAGGCAGCAGCAGATCCCCGAATCGCAGTCTCAGGAGGTTAAGTGCCAACGCAGCCACTCATCGTGGGCAACCCCGTACTCGTCGTCGTGGACATGCAGGAGAGCGGCGATATGCCGGCCGAGGAGGTCGGCATCGCGCACATGCCGGGATACGCCGACCGGAT
>JAVRPF010000398.1:0-3758 GCA_032162385.1 Mycobacterium sp. | reverse complement strand
GACAACGCCTCCCGCAAGGTGCTGCGGCTGCGGCAGAAGGTGGTCATGCCGACGCTGCCGACGGCGGCGCCGCGCTGGGTGGTCGACCCGGACTTCAACCTCGACTTCCACGTCCGCCGGGTCCGGGTACCCGCGCCCGGCACACTGCGCGAGGTGTTGGACCTCGCCGAGGTCGCGCTGCAGTCCCCGATGGACACCTCCCGCCCACTGTGGACGGCGACGCTCCTCGAGGGCCTCGCCGACGGCCGCGCCGCCACGATGCTGCACCTGAGCCACGCGGTCACCGACGGTGTCGGCAGCGTCGAGATGTTCGCCAACATCTACGACCTCGAGCGTGATCCCGCGCCGCCTGCCGAGGCGCCATTGCCGATCCCGCAGGATCTTTCGCCGAACGACCTCATGCGGCAGGGCATCAACCGGCTCCCCGGCTCCATCGCCAGCGGCATCCTCGGGGCGCTCGGGGGAGCGGCGCACGTGTTGAGCCGGGTGGTCCGCGACCCCGTCTCCGCCGTCGGCGGCGTGGTCGACTACGCGAAGTCCGGCGCCAGGGTGATGGGCCCGGTGGCCGAGTCGTCGCCGCTGCTGCGCCGGCGCAGCCTGACGACGCGCAGCGAAGCGATCGACATCAAGCTCAGCGACCTGCACAAGGCGTCGAAGGCGGCCGGTGGCTCGATCAACGATGCCTACCTCGCCGGCGTGTGCGGGGCGCTGCGGCTCTACCACGACGCCAAGGGCATCCCCATCGACACGTTGCCGATGGCCGTTCCGGTCAACCTGCGCTCGGACGCCGATCCCGCGGGCGGCAACCGGTTCGTCGGGGTCAACATCGCGGCGCCGGTGGGCGTCGTCGACCCCACCACGCGCATCCAGAAGGTCCGTGCGCAGATGACCAGCAAGCGCGAGGAGCGGGCCATGGACATGGTCGGTTCCATGGCGCCGGTGATCAGCCTGCTTCCCGACGCCATTCTCGAGAGCGTGGCAGGGTCGATCGTCAACTCCGACGTCCAGGCCAGCAATGTGCCCCTCTACCAGGGTGACACCTTCCTGGCCGGTGCGAAGATCCTGCGGCACTACGGAGTTGGGCCGCTGCCAGGTGTCGCGATGATGGCGGTGCTGATCTCGCGCGCCGGGTACTGCACCATCACCACCCGCTACGACAGGGCCGCCATCACCGACCCCGCACTGTTCGCCCGCTGCCTTCTGGCCGGCTTTGACGAGGTGCTCGCCCTCGGCGGCGACGGACGGTCCGTCCCGGCGTCGTTCGCCCCGGCCGCCAGTGAATCGGCCTCCGTCACGTCCAATGGGAGTGCCGCGCAATGAGTTCGCACAATGGACAGCCCGGACGTCGCGGCCGCACCGCCCGCTTGCCCGGCTCGGTCGCCGAGATCGAAGCCAGCCCCGAGGGGCCGGAGGTGGGCGCCTTCTTCGACCTGGACGGCACCCTGGTCGCCGGGTTCACCGGCGTCCTCATGACGCGGGATCGGTTGCGCCGCGGGCAGATGAGCGTCGGCGAGTTCATCGGCATGGTGCAGGCCGGACTCAATCACCAGCTGGGCCGTTCCGAGTTCGAGGACCTGATCGGCAAGGGCGCCCGCATGCTGCACGGCAACTCGCTGAGCGATCTCGACGAACTCGGTGAGCGCCTGTTCGTCCAGCACGTGCAGAGTCGCATCTACCCCGAGATGCGCGCCATGGTGCGTGCCCACTTGGCCCGCGGTCACACCGTCGTCCTGAGTTCGTCGGCACTGACCGTCCAGGTCGAGCCCGTGGCACGGTTCCTGGGCATCGACAACGTCCTCTCCAACAAGTTCGTGACCGACGACGACGGCCTGATCACCGGAGAGGTGGTCAAGCCGATCCTCTGGGGGCCGGGCAAGGCGAGGGCCGTTCAGGCGTTCGCCGCCAAGAACGGCATCGGTCTGGCGGACAGTTACTTCTATGCCGACGGCGACGAGGACGTCGCGCTGATGTACCTGGTCGGCAACCCGCGGCCGACGAACCCGGCCGGAAAGCTTGCGGCGGTCGCTGCGAAGCGCGGGTGGCCGATACTGCGGTTCAGCAGCCGCAGCGGCAGCAGTCCGGTGTCGCAGCTGCGCACGGTCGCAGGCATCGCGTCGCTGGTGCCGCTGGCGGCAGGGGCACTGGGGGTCGGGCTGCTGACCCGCAACCGGCGCACCGGCGTCAACTTCTTCACCTCCCAGTGGAGTCGGGCGTTGATGACGGCGGTCGGCATCGACCTGAACGTGATCGGTTCCGAGAACCTCACCGCCCAGCGGCCGGCCGTCTTCATCTTCAATCACCGCAACCAGGCCGACCCGATGATCGCGGGCAGGCTGGTCAGCGACAACTTCACCTCGGTGGGCAAGAAGGAACTGGAGAAGGACCCGATAATGGGCACCATCGGAAAGGTGATGGACGCCGCGTTCATCGACCGGGAGGATCCGAAGGCGGCCGTCGAGAGTCTGCGCAAGATCGAAGAGCTTGCGCGCAAGGGTCTTTCGGTCCTCATCGCCCCGGAGGGCACGCGTCTGGACACCACCGAGGTCGGTCCGTTCAAGAAGGGTCCGTTCCGCATCGCGATGGCGACCGGAATCCCGATCGTGCCCATCGTGATCCGCAACGCGGAAGTGATCGCCGAGCGCAACTCCAGCACGTTCAATCCGGGCACCGTCGACGTCGCCGTGTTCCCGCCGATCCCGGTCGACGACTGGACCACGGAGAACCTGGCGGAGCGCATCGTCGAGGTGCGCCAGCTCTACCTCGACACGTTGAAGGCGTGGCCACACGACGAGCTGCCCGACGCATCCCTCTACGCGCGGACCAGAAAGCCGGCCAAGAAGGCGCCCGCCACGAAGGCCGCTGCCAAGAAGACTCCCGCCACGAAGGCGCCTGCCAAGGCGGCTGCTGTCAAGAAGGCGCCCGCGAAGAAGGCTGCCGCCCAGACGAAAACGGCCAAGGCTCCGAGCAGCGGTGGTACGAAGGGCCGCAAGTGAAGGGACCCCAGGAGGGTCTGACGAGCTTCAGCCCCACGGACGACGCGCTGGTCCTGGCGTCGGTGTCCTCGCCAGCAGAACTCGAAATGGTCGATCGCTGGCTCGACCAGCAGCGGCAACGGCATCCGGATGCACGCATCGAGGTGCTGCAACTGCCCGGCGACGACGATCCGCCGCCCGCGGTGCTGGCGCGACTCGTCGAACTCCTTGAGGCCGACGACGACCGATCGGTGGTTCCGGTGCGGGCGTTCTGGGTGCCCGGTGGTCTGCCCACCCGATCCAAGGTGGTGTCCCTGCTCTCCGGCCGGGACACTTACCGGCCGCCGGAGCTGCTTCAGCGCCGCATTCTGCGGAAGGATCCGTCGCGCGCCCGCGTCGTCGACGGTGAACCGGCGAAGGTCTCCGAACTGCGCCAGCAGTGGAGCGACACCACCGTCGCCGAGAACCCGCGCGAATTTGCGCGCTTCGTGATCCGCCGCGCGATCCTGGCGATCGAACGCGTCGAGTTGCGCCTGCTGGGGCCCGAGTACAAATCTCCCCGGTTGGTCAAGCCGGAGATGCTGGCGTCCAACCGGTTTCGGGCCGGGCTGGAGGACATTCCCGGTGCCACCCTGGAGAATGCCGAGAAGATGCTCGACGAGCTCGCGACCGGTTGGAGCCGGTTCTCGGTCGACCTCATTCCCACCTTGGGCCGCGCCATCTTCAGCCGGGGGTTCGACCCCAACATCGATTACGACCGGGCCGAGATCGAGGTGATGCGAGGCG
>JAVRPF010000397.1:0-6153 GCA_032162385.1 Mycobacterium sp. | reverse complement strand
AGGCGGCGTCGTACACCACGCCATTCGTCTCCGATCCGGCGCTGCGGTCGCAGGTGGTCGGCACCGTCGACTTCTCCGATGACGTCGATGCGGCCGCGGTGGCCAAGCAGCTGCGGGCCAACGGCATCGTCGACACCGAGCCCTACCGCAAACTCGGTCGCAACCAGCTCCGGGTGGCGATGTTCCCCGCCGTCGACCCCGACGACGTGAGCGCGCTGACCGCCTGCGTCGACTGGGTGGTCGAGCGCCTCTGAGTAGCTCCGGCCATCTGTTCTTCGCGCAAGCGCTCATGACCGCGTGTCACACGCGGTTACGAGTCGATAACGCAGTAGGGTGACGCGTTAACCCACGCTTGGTTGGGCGGCCCCTAGGAGGTCGGTATGCGGGAACTCAAAGTCGTCGGACTGGACGTCGACGGCAAACGCATCATCTGCGAGACGGCCGACTCCAGCGACAGATTCGTGCTGACTCCCGACGACCGATTGCACGCTGCATTGCGCGGCGACAATGCCAGTTTCACTCCACCCAAACTCGAGGCCGAGGTTCCAACCGTGCTGCGTCCCAAGGACATTCAAGCCAGAATCCGCGCGGGTGCATCCGTTGAGCAGGTTGCGTCAGCGGCCGGGGAGAGCATCAGCCGAGTAGAACGATTTGCCCACCCCGTGTTGCTGGAACGCTCCCGTGCGGCGGAGCTGGCCACCGCCGCCCACCCGGTGCTGGCCGACGGGCCCACCGTCATGACGCTGCTGGAGACGGTCACCACCGCACTGGTGTCCCGGGGGCTGGATCCCGAAGCCACCACGTGGGATGCCTGGCGCAACGAGGACGGCCGGTGGACGGTGCAGCTGGCATGGAAGGCGGGAAGGTCCGACAACGCCGCACACTTCCGCTTCACGCCGGGCGCGCACGGCGGCACGGCCACATCGTTCGACGATGCCGCGGCCGAGCTCATCGATCCCCACTTCGCCCGTCCACCGCTGCGGTCGGTGGCGCCCGTGCCCGAGCTCGACTTCACCGCACCCCCGGTCCCCGCCGCTCCCGAGCCCGTCGTCGCGCCAGAGCCCCCGCCGGCACCGAAGCCGCCGCGCGCCCGCAAGCGCAAGCCCGAGGTGCCCGGCTGGGAGGACGTCCTGCTGGGCGTCCGCTCCGGCGCCCAGCCGTGACCGGCGTGTAGCTCCTTCACCGAATCACACCCATCTGCGCGTGGTCCCCTGCTGTGGCATCATTGGTTACGTTGACTAATTAATATCTGTGATTCCGCAGCTAAGGACGTAAATTTTCATGCCTCGTACCGATGACGACACGTGGGACCTGGCCTCCAGCGTTGGCGCGACCGCGACCGGCGTGGCCGCCTCCCGCGCACTCGCCTCACTGGGCCCCAACCCGCTGATCGAAGACGTGTTCGCCGAACCCCTGGTCCGCGCCGTCGGCGTCGAGTACTTCACCAAAATGGCTCATGGGCAGATCGAACCCGACGAGGACGGCGTGCTCCTGAACCCGCAGCACCTCGCCGACGGCATGGCGATCCGCACCAAGTACTTCGACGACTTCTTCACGTCGGCGACCGACGCCGGCACGCGTCAGGCCGTCATCCTGGCCTCCGGCCTCGACGCCCGGCCGTACCGCCTGCGGTGGCCGTCGGGAACGATGGTGTTCGAGGTGGACCAGCCGCAGGTGATCGAGTTCAAGGAGCGCACCTTGGCCGACCTTGGCGTCACCCCGGCGGCCACGCTGCACTCCATCGGCATCGACCTGCGCCGCAACTGGACACGGGAACTGCTGCTGGCCGGGTTCGACACCAAGGTGCCCACGGCGTGGATCGCCGAGGGACTGCTGGGCTACCTGCCGCCGGAGGCGCAGGACCGGCTGTTCGACGAGATCACCCGACTGTCTGCGCCAGGCAGCCGCATCGCCACCGATTGGCAACCGGACATGCTGGCGCTGACCAACGACCGGGTCCGCGCAATCAGCGCCAGCCAGCGAGCCAAGGGGATGGATCTTGATGACCCGGCGGAGCTGGCCTATCTGGGTGAGCGCAACAGCGTCGTCGAGTACCTCCACCAGCGCGGCTGGCGCACCTCGACGGTGACGGTTGAGGACGAGTTCGTCGCGAACGGCCTCGCCTTCCATCCGGACGAAGCCATGACCGGGTTGTTCAACGCCTCCTACACGTCGGCGCGGCTGACCTGAAAGTCGCGCAAGGCGTTACGCGCCAAGCGCCAACCCGAGCAGCGTCAGCCATCCCCCGGCCACGCCGATGCCGCTGCCCAGCACGAACCACCGCCACACGGGTCGCGAGCGCCAACCCCAGACCGTCGGGGCGAGCCCGCCGACGGCTACCAGGTTGAGCCCGACCGCCAACAGCGGATGCACCCGGGTGAGGCCAAGACTCAGCACGATGATCGCCGTAGCGGTCACCGCCGCGACGAAGGCGGCCACCGTCAGCCCGGTCCCCCACGGAGTCGCCTCGTCGGTCACGGCGCCACCCTAACTCGTTCATAGAACGTCAGAGCAGCGGCCGTCGCGACGTTCAGCGAGTCGGTCCCCCGCGACATCGGAATCCGCACCCGGACGTCGCAGGCCCGCATCACCCGCTCGGTCAGGCCCGGCCCCTCGGCGCCGACGAGGATGGCCACCCGCTGATCGGCCAGCGCGGACATCGCGTCGGCCAACGAACTCGCGGCCGGATCGGGCGTCATGGCTAGCAGCCGGAAGTCCTTGTCGCGCAGCAGTTCCAGATCACCCGGCCAGTCTGACGCCCAGGCATAGGGCACCAGCAGCGCGTGCCCCATCGAAACCCGGACGGCACGCCGGTACAGCGGGTCGGCGCAGCCGCTGCCGAACACCACCGCGTCGACGTCGAGGCCCGCGGCGTTGCGGAAGATGGAGCCGAGGTTCTCGTGGTCGTTCACGCCCTCGAGTACCGCGATGGTGCGGGCGTGCTCGAGTACCTCGGCTACCGACAACTCCGGTGGACGCGGCGCGGCTGCCAGCACTCCTCGGTTGAGGTGGAAGCCGACGACGTCGGCCATCACCTCGGGGCTCGCAATGTAGAACGGAGCGTCGGTGCGATGCAGATCGGCGGTCAGCTCATCGAGCCTGCGCTCAGTCCCGAGGAACGCGCGGGCGATGAATCGTGAGGCCAGCATGCGCTGCACCACCAGGACGCCCTCGGCGATCACCAGGCCCTTGCCGGTCGGCAGGTCGGGCCTGCGATCGATGCTGTTGAGATCTCGGAAGTCGTCGAGCCGCGGATCGGCGGGATCGTCGACCACGATCAGCTTGGCGCTCACACGCTTTCGTCGACGATGGCCAGCATCAAATCGGCCGCTACCAGCAGCGTCTTGCGCTGTTCGGGCTCGAGTTCGGCCAGCCGCTGCTGCAGCCATTCCCGGCTGGCGCGGCGCTCGACTTCGATGAGCTCGGCCCCCTTTGCCGACACCGACACCAATACCTGGCGGCCGTCGTCGGGGTGCGGGCACCGGTCGACGAAACCGAGCTCGCACAGCGAGGCGATCACCCGGGTCATCGACGGTGGGCGCACGCGTTCGCGGATCGCCAGTGCGCCCGGTGTCATCGGACCCTCCTTGGCAAGCGTGGCCAGCGCCGACAACTGGGACAGTGACACCGGCGAGTCCGGCCGCCGGAAACGCAATTGCCGCGCCAAGCGCACCACGGCAAGCGACAAGTCGCTGGCCAGGCGGGCGTCGGCGTCGTTCACGTGCAAAACAGTACCGATACGCCTGCCAGATTCCTTACAGACGCTGCAATCGTGCCGATCGGCTACGTTTGTCCGCGATGGCAGCTACGACACCCGAGCCCAGCAACAACGCACCTGAGCCACCCCCGCTACCGGCCGCGCTGCTGCGTCCGTGGCCGATCATCGTGGTGATCGCCGCGGGCTGGCTGGTCGCTTTCGTGCTGGCCTTCACGGTGCCCGGCTTGCACGACTGGCGACCGGTGACCGTGGCCGGGCTGGGGGTGGGGGTGCTTGGCACCTCGATCTTTCTGTGGCAGCGTCGCGCCGTACGACGCGGCTCCCGCGGCGCGCAGTCCGGACTCGACTGACCGACGGCGGGCTCATGGCAGAACCGTTGTTGCAGGCGCAGATCGACATCGATGCGCCGCCCGCAAAGGTGGGCCCTGATCTCCGACTTCCGCCTCATGCCGCGTTGGAGTCCTCAGTGCCGGCTGATGAAGGCGTTCGGCCCGCTGCGGCAGGGCACCAAGATCGTCAACCTCAACCGGCGCAAGTTCATGATCTGGCCGACCACGTGCCAGGTCATCGAGGTGATCCCGGAGCAGAAGCTGGCCTTTCGCGTGAACGAGAACAACACGATCTGGAACTACGAGCCCGAGCCGACACGGGCACCCGCGTCATCGAGAGCCGGCATGCCGAGAACGGGGTGAACCCGGCGTCGGACGTCATGGTCGGCGCCCTGTTCGGCGGCGTACCGAGCTTCGAGCACGAACTGGTCGAGGGGATGAACCACTCGCTGGCGCGCATCCAGGCGGCCGCCGAGGCCAGTTAGTTCGCCGGTTCTGGCGCTTCCTCGGGATCGGTCGGTTGCGCCGAGTCCACGGGTTCCGCCGACTCGACGGGCTCTGCAGGTTCTTCCGCGTCCGCCCAGTCGGTCGCGTCGTCGACTACGTCATCGATACCGGCCACTTGAATCGCATCGGTGACCTCGATGACGCCGTCGTCGTACGGATCGAACGCCGGCGACCCGATCCCTGCCGGCGCCGGCGTCTCCGAATGCGCGCCGCAGCCGTACTCGTCAGCCACCACGCGGCCGTCGGCCGACATCTCGTTGGCGCACACCCCGAAGGCCCTCCCCAGCGATCCGGTCAGTGGCAGGTAGAAGCCGCAGTCCCGGCAGACCCGGCGCGTCGAGCGGGCCATCGTCGAATCCGGCCCGAAATCGCTGTCCTGCCAGCGCTGCGCGGCCTGGATGCGGCCCCACTCGCTGAGCACCTGACGGCGGCCCAAACCGACCTCGCCTGCGAGTTCGTCGAGGTCTGGATCACCCGATGATAGGTAGCCGGGCACCAGCCGTGGGTCGTCGGTGGCCGGGGACAGCAGATCACCGGGGCTCAGGTCGCCCGGCTGGACACGCTCCTGCCATGGCACCCACTGCGGCGCCAGCAGCGCCGTCGGTCCAGGCACCAGGACCACTTCGCTGATCGTGGCGCGGTCGGCGCCGGGATAGGCCGCCACCACCACCGCCCACTGCCAGCCCTGGTAACCGGGCATGTCGGCGAGGAAGCGATGGGTTGCAGCGGTCGGATCGTCGAAGCCGGCGCCGAGGTACTCGCCGACGACGTCGGGCCCGCTGAACTCGACGATCGCCGTGCGCGCCAGGTCAACGGCACCCGTCAGTACCGTCGCAAGATCCGCCCGACGATCCGACGGGGGGACCGCGGCGTCCTGCTCGGCGGCTTCGATCATGCTGTCCATCGGCATCAATACTGCCTGACAACTCATGGGCAAGGCCACACCGGTCGCCCTACGGGCGGCTGCGGTGGGTATGGGGAAGAATCGGAACCGTGAGCGGATCGCGTCGTGACCCCGGCAACGCCGGAGACCCGAGGGATCCCCGCTACTATCCCCCGCGGCCACCCGCCGACTCCGGCGAGCACCCCGGCATGGCCAACTACCCCAGCGGCGATGCCGGCTACCGGCGCCGCGCGCCGCGCCCGCCTAAGGGCCCGAGCGCCAACCGGTGGCTACCCCCACTGGACGAGACGCAGGCCACCGAGCACCGGGGGCAGCGCGCCGACCCCCCGCCGCGCGGTGCCGGTCAGGCCGCCGGCCAGCGGGTCACGGTCACCCAGGCCGCGGCGCAACGCAGCCGGGAAATGGGCTCGAAGATGTACGGTCTGGTCCACCGGGCGGCCACCGCCGACGGCGCCGACAAGTCCGGGCTGACCGCGCTGACCTGGCCGGTGATGGCCAACTTCGCGGTCGACGCCGCGATGGCCGTCGCGCTGGCCAACACGCTGTTCTTCGCCGCCGCTTCCGGCGAGAGCAAGAGCAAGGTCGCGTTGTACCTCCTGATCACCATCGCGCCGTTCGCCGTGATCGCCCCGCTGATCGGCCCGGCGCTGGACCGGTTGCAGCACGGCCGCCGGGTGGCACTGGCCACCTCGTTC
>JAVRPF010000396.1:0-3308 GCA_032162385.1 Mycobacterium sp. | reverse complement strand
TGACGAGCGTCAGCCCGACGGCCACGCCGGCCAACCACTGGTGGTTGACCTTGCCGTCGAGCAGCCACCGGAAGAACAGCACCTCACAGAGCAGGATGCAGCCGTTGATGATGGTGAACCCCAGCGTGTTGGTGACGCTCTCGGTGCAGAACATGGCGAGCAGCAGGGCGGGCGCGGCCACCGAGGCGAGCGAGAACTTGAACAGCCGCAGCAGGAAGTAAGCCGCAAGCAGGATGGCGACGCTGTTGAAGAAGATGAACCAGTACCGCGACGCGTCGACCGGCAGGTAGCCGAAGGGCGCCAGCAGCAGCGTGCCGCCGGGTGGGTAGAGGTAGTGCGGGTCTACGTAGTTGAAGTGCTCGTTGTAGATGTCCCAGCCCATTTTGAGGTTGACGACCGCGCGGTAGACCGGCCCGAAGTCGTCGGTGATGTAGCCGTTGGTGGCCAGCACATAGCTGCGATGGATGATCGACAGGATCGCGATGGGCCACAGCACCGATCGCAACACCGTTGCGGCGTTCGGTGGGGAGGTGCGGGGCCGAAAGGCGCTGCGCAGGGAGTCAGGTACCGCCACCAGCGCACCCTACAACGGCGTTCTGGGGCGCCAGGCTAGGCGGGGCAGTACGTGTCGGTGCCGGGCAGATTGCCCGTGTCCAGATACGCCAGCACCGGCGGCAGTGCGCACGGCGTGTACACGGTGGCGCCGTGGCCGATGCCCTGCCACATCACGCGGCGGTTCTGCGCGCCGGCATTGATGATGGTCGCGGCGACGGCAGCGACGCCCTCGTTGCCGACGATCGGATCGTTCTGCACACCGAGCAGCAGCACGGGGATCTTGAGGTCCTTCGGCTCCTGCGGCGGCGCACCGCTGGGCCAGTTCAGGCACTTCACCAGATTCAGCGCACCGACGGTGCCGAACTGCGGGTACAGCTTGCCCCACTCCACGACGAGTTCGCGGACCCGGTCGGGGGTCGGGCGGTTCAGCGCGTCGCTGCAGGAGTTGACGAACTGGCCGTCGCTCTGGCGCAGCGACTCGGCCTGGGTGATCAGGCTGTTGAGTTGGTTGGCGTCGCCGCCGCGGGCCGCGGCCAGTGCGCTGGCGAGACCGTTGGTGGAGCTGGCGCGGTCGGCGTGTGGGAAGCCCAGCGCGGTGGAGATGGCGTCGGCCAGCGTCGCCACCGACGCGCCTGCAGGTCCGCGACCGGCGCGGGCGGCCTGCAGCATCGCGTCGATCGCGCCCTTGGGATCGGGGCCCAGCGGGCAGTCCGCCGCGGAGCATTGGGCGGCGAACGCGTCCAACGCAGCCTGCTGGCCCTTGACCTTCTGCTCGGCGGCGGCTTCGGCGGCGATCCCGAGGGGCAGCGGCGAGTCGAGGATCAGCCGCGACACCTTGTTCGGATGCGAACCCGCGTAGGCCAGCGCAACCTGTGCGCCGTTGCCGATACCGAGCAGGGCCAGCGTCGGCACGTCCCAGGTGCTGCGCAGCCGTTCGATGTCTTCGGCGGCGTGCGCGTTGTCGTAGGCGGAATCGCCGGGGGCGATGGTGTCGGTGCAGCTGGTGGTGGCGGTCTGCACGATCGCGCCCAGGTTGGCCACCGGGTCGTCACCGGAGTCGAACTGCGCCTGGTCGAGCATCTCCTGCCGGTCGAACAGGTCGCGGCAGTCCAGGTCGCCCGACATGCCCATGCCGCGCCGGTCGACCGAGACGACGGGATGGGTCTTGAGCACGTCGGTGCCGCTGCGCGACAGCCAGATCGGGAGTTGCACCGACGACGGCAGGTCGGAGCCGGTGGTCATCACCAGGGGTCCGGCGTCCGCCGGCGTGGCCACCGACTTGGCCCGCACCACGCCGATGCTCAGGGTGCCGGTGGCCCCGTTGAGGGAATCGAGGTCGGCGTCGTAGCTGGCGCAATCCAGCGATACGCCAGGGAGGGCCTGGACGCCGGCGTCGTTGAACACCCGCGACGTGCAGTCCCGCCAGGACAGGTCGTTCTTCGGGGCGTCGATTCCCGGCGGGCCGGGCTTGGCGCTGGTGGTTTGAGGCTGGCCCTGGGGTTGGGCGCCGGAGTCGGTGGCATAGCGCGGGTTTGCGGCCAGGCCGGGTGCGCAGCCGGCGAGGACGGCCGACACCACAGTCGACAGGCACAGGGCCTGGAGCAGCTGAGTACGCCGACGCATGCTGACCACAGTAGCGATCGCTGGATGAGAGCCCGGCCGGCCGCCTGGCGTCAGTCGGCTTTGACGTAGCGGGTGTAGAGGTAGCCCTCGTCGTCGGTGAGCAGATGACTGCGTCGCATCCGGGTGTGCGACTCGCCCGAACCGCTGGCGATCCGGCGGGCCTGCCCGCCGACCAGGATCGGGGCGATCGTCACGCACAACTCGTCGAGCAGGTCGCCTCCGATGAACAGGCTGAGCAGCGACGGGCCGCCCTCGGTGAGCACGCGGCGCATCCCGCGCCGATCCAGGATGTCGAGTACCGCAGCCGGGTCGACGCGATCGGTATGGCGACCGGAGGCGTCGACCACGTCGGCCAGCGCGCCGAACCGCTGTCTGGCGTCGTCGGCGGTCTCGCGGCAGGTGAGGATCAGCGGTGGGACTTCGGCGCGGGTGAACAGCTTGGCGTCGCGCTCGAAGTCGGCACTGTGGGTGATGACGGCGATCGGCGGCACCTCGGCCTGGCCTCGGCTTTGCCGCCCCTGGCGTTGCGCGGCGGACATGTGCGCGCCGGAGTAGTTCTCGATGCGCACGGTGGCCGCACCGACCAGGATGACGTCGGCTTCCTGACGCATTCGGGCGAACAGCGCGCGATCGCCGGGACCGGCCAGGCCGCCGGCCTTGCCGTCGTCGGTGGCGCCACCGTCGAGGCTGGAGATCATGTTGGCCCGCACCCAGCAGCGCTCGAGGCCGTCGGGGTAGGAGTAGAACGCCGCCAGGCGGGCGTAGTCCTCGGTGTCGAAGCCGGCTCCGGCCGCCGTCAGCTCTGTGAGCTGTGTCGCAGGGTCGGCATCGGGCACGGGTCAATTTCAACACGTCGATAGGGTGCCTGCATGCACGGGGCCAGCGCTGTCGCTCATCTGACCGATCGGCATCCCAGCGTGACGCCCGAGCGGCTCATCGCGCAGCTGGTGCCGCCGCCGACTTTTGCTGACGTCAGCTTCGACACCTTCCGGCCGGATCCGGACGAGCCGTCGCAGACCGCGGCGGTGCAGGCGTGCCTCCAGTTCGGCGAGCAGGCCGTCCAGCGGCGGGCAGGCAAGAAGAAGTTGTTCGGCAGACGCGAGGTGCTGCCGGGTGTCGGGGTGTACCTC
>JAVRPF010000395.1:0-2696 GCA_032162385.1 Mycobacterium sp. | reverse complement strand
CCGCCGCGGTCGGCAGGCTCTCGGCCAGCACGGCGGCCGCGGACTTGATCTTGCGCGCGTCGCCGGTGCCCGACGCCAGGCGCCCTTCCATCAGCGCGACCTCGGTGTGCAGGTCGTCGTAGCGGCGACCGAAGTGGGCGAAGGCCGCCTCGTTGTCGCCGGCCTGCCAGGACCCGATCTGGCGTTCGCCTGCGGAGGTGATCAGCCAGACGGTGCCGTCCGGGTCGACACGGCCGAACCGGTGCGGGTCGGCGGAGGCCACGGCCACGACGGGGGGTCGGCCGCCGGGCCGGGGGACGGGTCGCGGTGGTCCGGGTCGGGGAGTGGGCCTGGATGGCCCGCCTGACTCGCTGGTTGTCATATCCGTATCCTCGTGCCCTCCGCGGGGGTTGACCCGCGCTCCTGCCGCGCGACGCGGCGCCGTCTGACGCTCTCGCACGCTATTGAAACAGGTCGCCGCGTGGCGTGCCCATGCCTTTGCGTGAGCAGTTGCCTAGGCTCGACGGAGCCGAGTGACCGGAGCGATCGGGGAATCGGGTCGGAGGACTGGGAGGTCACCGGTGGAAAAGGCGGACATCGCCGCCCTGCTGGCCCTGGGTGCCGCCTTCTTCATCGCAGTCGGTGACGTCATGCATCAGCGGACGGCGCACGACGTCACCGACGAACCGGTCAGCCACCTCGGCCTGTTCACCCGGCTGCTGCGCGACCGTCAGTGGTGGCTCGGCAGCATCGTGGCCGGCCTCGGATTCGCCCTGCAGGCCGCCGCGCTTGGCCTCGGGTCGGTGCTGCTGGTCCAGGCCGTGCTGGTGACGTCGTTGCTGTTCGCGCTGCCGATCAACGCGCGGCTGACGCATCACCAGGTGACCCGTTTCCAATGGATCTGGGCGGCGCTGCTGGCCGCATCGGTCGCAGTGATCGTCACGGTCGGCAACCCGACCGAAGGTCACTCCCGGGCGTCCTTCGAGACCTGGACACTGGTGATCGCGGTGCTCGGACCCGCACTCGTGGCCTGTGTGATCGGCGCCCGGATCTTCTCCGGACCGGTGAGCGCCGTGCTGCTCGCCGTCGTGTCGGGGGCGCTGTGGGGATTGTTCGCGGTGCTCACCAAGGGTGTGGTCGACCGCCTCGACGACGGCATTCTGGCACTGCTGAAGACGCCGGAGCTCTATGCCTGGGTGGTGGTGGCCATCGCGGCCACCGCGTGGCAGCAGTCGTCGTTCCGGGCCGGCTCGCTCACCGCGTCGCTGCCCACCATGACGGTCACCGAGCCGATCGTCGGGTCGGTGCTCGGCGTGGTGGTGCTCGGCGAGGCGTTGCGTCCGGGCGAGGCCGGTTGGCTGACGCTGCTGGTGGCCGTCGCGGTGATGGTGTTCGCGACGGCAGCCCTGGCGCGCGGGGAGGCCGCGACGTTGGGCGCCGACGAACCCGCCGAACGAGACGCTGGTTAGCGTGGTTTCGTGCTGAGCGCCATCGCGATCGTCCCCTCGGCGCCCGTGCTGGTGCCCGAGCTCGCGTCCGGCGCCGCGGCCGAACTGGTCGACCTGCGCGACGCCGTGTTCGGTGCCGCCGCCGGGCTTCCGGACCGATGGGTGGCCGTCGGGGTCGGATCCGTCGACGCGGTCATCTGCCACGATGCGGTCGGCACGTTCGCCGGTTATGGCGCCGACGTGCCCGTCGCGTTCGCACCCGGGGGCGCCGGCGCTCCGTCCGACCTGCCGCTGTGTGCGCTGATCACCGGTTGGGTGCGGGGACGGGTCAGTCCGCAGGCGCGGGCCGACGTCCGGGTCTACGCGCACGATCACGGGGTTGACACCGCGCTGGCGCGCGGTCGGACCCTGCGCGCCGAGATCGACGAGGCTGCCGACGCGGTAGGCGTGCTGGTGGTCGCGGACGGAGCTCACACGCTCACCCCGGCTGCGCCCGGCGGCTACGCCCCCGATTCGGTGGCGGTTCAGGCTGCCCTCGACGACGCGCTGGCCTGCGGTGATGCCGCCGGGCTGGCCACGTTGCCGGTCGGTGTGGTCGGTCGGGTCGCCTACCAGGTGCTGGCCGGACTGACCGAACCGGCGCCGGCGTCGGCCCGGGAGTTGTACCGCGGGGCACCGTACGGGGTCGGGTACTTCGCCGGCGTCTGGATTCCATGACGAGGCCCATCGCGATCGTTGGACCGACCGGCACGGGGAAGTCCGCGTTGGCCCTCGAGGTGGCGGCGAGATTGGGCGGTGAGGCGGGCGTTGAGATTGTGAATGCCGACGCCATGCAGCTCTACCGGGGGATGGACATCGGCACCGCCAAGCTGTCGGCCGCCGAACGCCGCGGCATCCCGCACCACCAACTCGACGTGCTGGACGTGACGCAGACCGCCACGGTGGCCCGCTACCAGGAAGCCGCCGCCGCCGACGTCGAAGCGATCGCCGCTCGGGGCGCAGTGCCGGTGTTGGTGGGCGGGTCCATGCTGTACGTGCAGTCGCTGTTGGACCAATGGGCGTTCCCGGCGACCGATCCGGCGGTGCGCGGGCGCTGGGAGGATCGGCTTGCCGAGGTCGGGGTGAGCGTTCTGCATGCGGAATTGGCCCGCGTCGACGCTGCAGCCGCGGCGTCGATCCTGCCCACCGACGGCCGCCGCATCGTGCGCGCGCTGGAGGTGGTGGAGTTGACGGGTCGACCGTTCGCCGCGTCGGCGCCGACGATCGGCG
>JAVRPF010000394.1:0-2519 GCA_032162385.1 Mycobacterium sp. | reverse complement strand
TGGCTCTACGCGCCGATGCGCGAATACCCATCCCGGCCCGGCAAGGCATTGCGTCCGGCACTGTGTCTGTCTGCGGGTCGCGCGTTCGGCGCCCGTAGCGACGACCTGCTCGGCATCGCCGTTGCGATCGAGCTGCTGCACAACGCGTTTCTGGTCCATGATGACGTCGCCGACGCCAGCGAAATGCGCCGTGGCAGACCAACTCTGGCGTCCGAGTACGGCGTCGCTGCCGCCGTCAATGCCGGCGACGGACTCGCAGTGGTGGCCGGTCAGATGCTGCGCCGGGCGACGCGGCGCCTCGACCGCGATCTCGCCGAGCTCGTGTGGGCGGAGTTCGACACCATGGCGCTGCGCACGTTGGAGGGCCAGGCCACCGAGGTCGGTTGGCAACTCGACAACATCGAGCAGCTGCGGCCGGAAGACTATCTGAACCTCATCATGCACAAGACGTGCTGGTACACCACCATCCACCCGCTTCGGGTTGGAGCGATGGTGGGCTCGGGCGGCACGGTGGATCTGCGTCCCCTGGTGCGGTTCGGCTTTCACTTCGGCGCGGCGTTCCAGATCCGCGACGACTTGCTCAATCTTGTTGGCGACGAACGGATGTACGGCAAGGAGATCTTGGGCGACCTGTACGAGGGCAAGCGCACGCTGCCGCTCATGCACCTGCTGAGCGTCGCGCAGAGCGAGGACCTCGCACTCGTGCGCGATTATCTCGGCCGCACCCGGTCGCAACGCTCACCGGAGATGGTCCGCACCGTTCGAGACCTGATGGATGGCTACGAGAGTATCGCGTTCACCCGCGAGTACGCCGAAGGCATCCTGCTCGTGGCCGAGGAGTACTTCGAGCAAGCCTTCGCCGGCGCAGCGCCAGGCCCGGATCTGGACTTTCTGCGCGCCCTCGTGCCCTATGTGTGGGCCCGGTGGCGCTGAGCTACGGCCTACAGATAATTCCGTTGCGGGGCAAGACTTCTACCATCAGCGGGTCGAACACCTTGCTGCCGCCATGGCCGATCGGCATGATCGTCACGGTCACCATCGCCTCGATCAGGTCGCGCTTTTGGTCCAACGACAGTTTGTGGAACGCCGCTCGCGGGTCGTCGGCATCGATCACGTCGCCGAAATAACGGTGCGCGTTCGGGCCGTACAACTGCGACTCGGCTTCGGCCAGGTGTCGCTTGATGCGGGTCGTCGCCGTGCGCAGCTGAGACGGTGTCAGCACTCCGTCAGCGAAGTCGGCTGCCAGCACATCAAGTCGCGACCGTAAGCCCGCCTCCTGCTCACGCAGTTCGGCAGCGTCGTCGCGGGTGCTGCTCATCAACGCGCGCCATGCGTCGGGCTGGGTAAGGGCATTGGCCACCCGCCAGACGACCCAGTTGTCGACTTCGGCCTGCAAACGTGAAACGCCGTGGCAGTGCTTGCATGTGTAGACGACACTGCCAGCTCGCGCCTTCGCTCCTGTCCCGACAGTCTCACCACACTTGCCGCACCGCGCGATGCCTGTCAGCAGGTGCTTGCGCCCGGCCCATCGAATTCGCCGGGACGGATCGCGCAGGAGGTCCTGTACGGCGCGCCACATGTCCTCGGACACGACCGCCGGCCAGTCCGCCTTGCCGAGGATCTCATCTCCGAGGAAGCGGAATCCGCCGTAGCGGGGGCGTGTCATCGTCTGCTTGACCGATCTGCCGGTCCACGTGTTGCCCTTCGTCGTCTTGATCCCGGCCTTGTTCCATTGGGCCGCAATGGAGTACAGCGATGAGTTGGCAAGGATCGCGGAGTAGGCCTCGCGAAGAGCGGTGGCCTCGGTCTCGACGAGCCCATCGCCGGTGTCGGTGTACCCGAAGGGGCGCGGACCACCACGCCACCAGATGCCTGCCTCGGCGCGCTGACGCGCCGCACGTTTCATGCGAGCCGACTTGCGCTCGATCTCAGCACGCGACCGCACCCTTGATCCGCGCGAACAACCGGCCGTTGTCGGTGGACAGGTCGGCGTCGCCGCCGATGCTGGCCAGCGCGACACGCTTATCGTCGGCGAGGTCGATGAAGTGCTCGAGCTCCATCGGGCGGCGGTGCAGGCGGTCCAAATCCCACACCACCACAGCGCCGATGTGTCCGGCCCGAATGTCGTCGAGCATTCTCTCGTAGGCGTGCCGGCGTCCTTTGGTCGCCGACGTGTCGTTGTCCACATACTCGTGGGGGCTCCACCCCCGCTGATCACACAGCTTGAGGCAGTCCTCACGCTGGCGACTGATCGCAAGTTCGTCACCGTATCGGTCAACGGATTGACGTAGGTAAACCGCAGCTTCCATCCGGTGACACTACGGCTGCCGTTGGCGTCGCATTCGCGATTCTCAGGGCAACCCCTCGACCTGACGTGCGGCCGCGTACGCGCTGTGACGATGCCGAGCGGTGGGCGGATGACGGGTCAGGCGCGGACGTGTCGGCGGTAGGTGAGTTTGTCGAATTCCCTGCCGTAGTCGTCGACGGCGACCAGGTCCAAACCGCCGCTCGTCGCGTGA
>JAVRPF010000393.1:0-2941 GCA_032162385.1 Mycobacterium sp. | reverse complement strand
GGCGACCGACACCGTCCGGGGTGCAGGCCGGCCTCGCCGGGCTGGACCGCGCCCCTCCGCCGCGGCGGAGGTGAGTGAGCCGTAGCAATAACTGATTGATATATCGCGTAAATCTACTACCGAGGTGATCATGACCGAGACAGGCTCGAGCCGCTCCCGAGAATCCTCTGGAATGCCGCACATGGACTATGAAGCCCTTTATCGTGGCGAAAGCCCCGGCGAAGGCATGGCGCCAAAGCCCACACCACCATGGGATACCAAGGCGCCCAACGAGAACGTCATCGCATGGCAGGCCGGCGGCTGGATCCACGGCGACGTTCTCGACATCGGCTGCGGGCTCGGCGACAACTCCGTCTACCTGGCCAGGACTGGGCACGCGGTGACCGGCTTGGACATCTCACCCACCGCGCTGATCACGGCCGAACAGCGAGCCAAGGACGCCGGAGTCGACGTGAAGTTCGCGGTGTCCGAGTCCACCAAACTCGACGGCTATACCGACGCGTTCGACACCGTGATCGACAGCGGCTTGTTCCACTGCCTCGATGACGACGGCCAACGTAGTTACGCCACAGCAGTACACCGAGCCACCCGACCGGGCGCCACCCTGTTGCTCAGCTGTTTCTCCGACGCCAACCTGGTAGGCCAAGAGTGGCCGCGACCGGCGGTGTCCGAAGAGACGCTACGCGACGTCCTCGGCGGCGCCGGCTGTGACATCGTGACGCTGGAGCCCGCCACGGTGCGTGGCCCTTTGGACGGTGGCCCGCAAGCCGAAATGGCGTTCTGGTACCTGAGCGCGCAAAGGCGCTAAACGAGTTGACCCTCAGTCGTCGGGGGTCGCACCCCGGACAACCCGCGTGAGCCTCAGGCTCGCTCGATCAGAATTCTTGCCATCTCAGGCATGGTGGGTCCGTCGAAATAGACCGTCACATGTCCACCACATACATGACACTTCAAGCAATATTTTTGGTTTTGGTGTCGCGAGTCGCTTCTGGTCATGCCGTTCGATCGCGGTAAACCGTGGCCCGGCACTGCCGTCGATGGCCGGGGCGACGACGCGCCAGACGGGTTACCGGCCTTCATCGCGATATCCTGGGCGGATAGTCCGAGAGGGAATAGCCGAAGTGTCACCTAGTCAGCGCCGCAAGACCGTTCAAGAACCTTGGTTGTCAGCAGCCCAGCTGCGAGCCTGGCGTGCGTTCATGCGCGTGCAGATGCGGATGAACTACGAGATGAATCGGCAGCTTCAAAGTGAAAGCGACCTGTCGCTGGCTGACTACCACGTTCTGAATACGTTGACCGAGGCGCCCGGCGGCCGTCTGCAAGTCTCCGACCTGGCGGTGCGGATTGGTTGGGAACGCAGTCGCGCGTCACACCAGCTGCGCCGGTTGTGCGAGCGCGGCCTCGCCGAGCGGGTGCCGTCGGCAGACGACGGCAGAGCAACCGACGCGACTCTGACGAAGGCAGGTCGCGACGCGATCGCTGCGGCAGCTCCCGGTCACGTGGCCTTAGTACGCCGACTCTTCTTCGACTCGCTGCCCGACGAGTTGCTCGCACCCCTTACGGCGGCGCTGGAACACATCCACGTCAACACGAACTTCAACGGCTCGTTACCGCCGGCTCCGTGGTGAGCAGCCTGCCCCGTAGCTGATCCCCAACGAGGTGACGTATCACCTAGTGGCCCGGGCTGCCTGCGCTTCCCCGACTGATACGGGGTCCATTCGAGTTCGGGCATATCGGCGTTGACTCATCGGTTTCCGGCCGCGCCCAAGTATTGCAGACAACGTGATAGATCATCTATTGCCATTGATGGTCCAGATCGCCCGTCCGCGGCGCCATAGTTAGGGCTGGTTGTTGTGCGAGGCATTGAGCCCGATCTGGTCGGAGACGTCGTCGGACGGGTGCTGACCGATTCCGCCGCGCAGCGAATCGAAGATCGCCAAGCCCTGTCCCACGAGGCCGGTGGCGATCTCGCCGAGCCCGTCGGCGCCGTTGAGGACTGTCAGGTTGGCGCCCGAAAGACCTTGAGCGGCTTGCTTGACGATCTCCGGCAGTTGGTCGATGAGCATCCGGTCCAGCGCGACCCGATTGTGCGACGCGGCCGCCTCAGCCTGAATCTTCATCTTCTCGGCGTCGGCGACCGCGAGAATCCGAACGCGCTCTGCCTCCGCCTCGGCCGGTTTGACCACTTCCGAGACGAGCTCCTGCTGTCGGAGTTCCGCGGCCCGCTGAGCCAACTCGGTCCGCATTTCCAGCACTTCGCGCTGGGCTCGTGCTTCAGCGAGCGGTCCGGCCTGGGCGGCTTCGGCTTGAGCTTTGTCGACTTCTGCCTTGTACTGCGCCTTGACGATCGCGGTCTGCCGCGCGAACTCGGCCTGATTGCGTTGCGATTCCTGCTCGGCCTCGGCGGAGGCCTGGTTGGCCTTCGCCTGAGCGATCTGCGCTTGCTGCTGGATGGCCGCGTTGTGTGGAGCGGACATCGCGAGGATATATCCCAGCGCTCCGTCATCGATCGACTGGATCTGCAGGGCATCGACGGTCAGCCCGATCTTGATCATCTCTTCCTTGGACCCGTCGAGGACCTCGGTGGCTAGCTTCTGCCGTTCCTTGATGATCTGTTCGACGGTCATCGACCCGATGATCGAGCGAAGGTGACCGGCGAAGATTCGCCCAGTCAGGATCGCCATCTGGTTCTGATCCGACAAGAATCGTTGGCCCGCGCTGACGACGCTCTCACTGTCGTTGCCGACCTTGAACGCGATGACCGCCCGAACGTTCAAGGTGATCCCCTGCTGAGTGACGCACTTCTCTTCGACTTCGGCCTCACACATCGCCAATGTGAGGAACCGGACCTTTCGGAACAACGGCATGATGAACGCGCCGTGACCGGTGACGACGCGGAACGGGGCGTTGCCTGCGGCTCGGCCGCCCGAGATCAGCATCG
>JAVRPF010000392.1:0-9009 GCA_032162385.1 Mycobacterium sp. | reverse complement strand
AGAACCCACTTGGTGATGCCGTTCCGGACATAGGTGCTGTCGGTGTAGAGGTGCACCACCACCGGTCGGGTGAGCGCCTCCAGCGCCATGATCGGCGCCGTCAGTTCCATCCGGTTGTTGCTGGTCTCGCCGGACTCTCCACCGCACATCTCGCGGACGTGCTGACGTTGGCGCAGAACCGCCCCCCAACCGCCGGGCCCGGGGTTGGGTCTGCATCCACCGTCGGTGTGGATGACTACCAAATCCTTGATGGACTCGTCCACCTGCTCAGTCCGCCCGTGCCTGCCGGAGCAGCCGCACGGCCTTCGGCCCGACGCCGTGAAGGGCGACGAGGCCGTCGAGATCCGCAGGCAGGTCCGCGATGGCGCGGTAACCGGCGTCGAGGAGCGCGCCGGTCGCGGGTCGGCCGATCCGGACACCGTCGAAGACGGGGCCGCGATCGTTAGCGTCGACCATGCGCCGAGGATAGACACTGCGTCGAGCGATGGGCTCCGCGACTCGCGAGGCCATACTGCGCCGTCCTCCCATCTCACACAGGCGTGGCCGGCAGCATGCTGATGACGGTGTCGATGAGTTGCTCGGCAGTGGTTTGCCACTTGTCCCAGACAAGGTGGCCACTGGACTCCAAGCTCGTGATGCCGTGGACGTTGGTCAGCAGTAGTGCGCCGTAGTGTTTCGCCCGTTGCGGACCAACGATGCGGCCCACGATGTCGAGGAACAGGTCCCACGTGCGATCGGCCGCGTGGACAGCCGCGGTCGGGTCACCCGCCGGGGTGGTGAACATGAGGCGATACAGGTGAGGCCGGGTGCGGCCGATGCTGAGCAGCGAAACCAGCGCGGAACGCAGGGACTGCTCGGGGGAGTCGTCGCTGGCGGCCAGAATTTCGAGCGTGTCACCGAGTTCGCTCAGCGCATTGGTCGCCAGGACGTTGAGCAGGTCTTGCTTATCCGCGAAGTGGCGATACGCCGCCGAGCGCGACACACCAGCGCGGGCACCCACTTCGCGCAGCGTCACCGCGTCGACTCCGCCGATGTCGAGCAACGCCCCGGCGGCATCGAGCAGCGACGCCCGGGTCGCCGCGGCAGTCTCCGAGCGCCTCGCCATCCGCAGCAGCATAAGCCACCACCCGCAATGAGTTGACATCGTCAACTCAACTGGTAGATTTCAGATGACGTTGTCAACTCAAATTGGAGATGGGCATGAATGCCTCGAATCCCCACCGGCAAGAGTTGGTCGTCGTGACCGGTGCCTCGACTGGCATGGGCGCAGCCACTGCACGAGAACTCGCTCGAAGGGGCTTTCACGTGTTGGCCGGTGTCCGCCGTGACGTCGACGCCGAGTCCTTGCGGACCGACGGGATCGAGCCGGTCATCCTCGACATCACCGTTGATTCGGATGTGGATGCCATCGCCGACCGCGTCGCTCGCGACCCGCTGCGCCGGCCCCTGCGCGCGCTGATCAACAACGCAGGTGTCCAGATGAATGCACCTTTCGAAACCGTGCCGATGGCCGAATGGCGCCGCCTGTTCGAGGTCAATCTGTTCGGTCACGTCGCGATGACCCAAGCGCTCTCGCCTGCTCTGTTGCGCAGTGCGGGCACCGTCGTGAACATCAGCTCCGTCGGCGGCAAGGTGGCGATGGCGACCTATGGTCCATACGCGGGCGCGAAGTTCGCCCTCGAGGCCGTCAGTGATTCCCTGCGCCGTGAAGTCGCCGAGTTCGGGGTCAAGGTCGTCGTCATCGAACCCGGCGCGGTCAAGACCGAGATAGCGGAGCGCGGCTTTGCCGCCGCCGATCGACTAAGCGCCAGCATGACTCCCGCCCAACTCCAACGTTATGGCGATCTCACCGCGGCGATCTCAGCACAAACTCGATCGCACGACGACCGGCGTTGCGGCCGAACACGCCGCGAAGGTGATCGCAAAGGCCGCGACCGCGTCTCGACCACGCACTCGGTACGCGATCGGGCGCGAGGCCGCAATCGGCGTCCGGCTGGTCCGCGTCATACCGGACCGGCTACTCGACCGCATGCTGCGGCTGGGCCTTCGGCCCCACTACGTCAAGAATTTTCGACCGAGCGCGCCGGGCTCCGACTCGTCGGTATCAATCGGTGCCGGTGGCGGCACTTCGGCCCAGACGACCTACTGCGGGTGGGTCGCCAGGTAGTCGCCGACGGGGATCGGTGCCGTTGCGGCGTAACCGATTGGGAGCAACACGTCACCGGCGGTCGTGTAGTAGTAGACGTCCCAACGGTAGTAGCCGGCGAACGCTGCGGGGTCGGCCGCAAGCAGTGCTGCGTAGTCGTTGACCGCCTGCACGTATTCATTGGCGTTGTTGTAGCGGTAGATGGCGTGATCACGATCGCTGGCAAAGCCATTGGCGGCCAGGTAGCGGCCGGCGGCCATGATGCTGTCGTGCGGCGAGTTGACGTCGCCCCCCTCGCCATAGGCGGCGAACGTCGCGGGCATGAACTGCATGGGACCTTGCGCGCCGGCGGTGCTGATGCCGTCGATGCTCCCGAAGTGGGTCTCGATCAAGTTGATCGCGGCCAGGTAGTTCCAGCCGACACCGGACGCCGACTCCGCGTCGCGGTAGTCACCAAGCAACTCCTCGGCCGGAGCCGGTGCGTCGATGCGCCATCCGGGGAGGGTGTCCTTGACGTGGGCCATCGCGGTGAGCTGTCGGCGGGCATCGACATTGCGGTCGTAGACCTCGAGCAGCGTGGGCGGGATTCGCGGTCGCGTGACCGCATCCCAGTCGGGGTGGCGCCCAATCGCGCGGTAGGCGGCCTGCTGTCGGTGCGCTGCGGTTACCAGCGCTGCCTCCGGCGTTGACGGGTCACGCAGAGCTTGCTCGTCGGCGACGAGATCGTCGGCCAGCTGCGCCGGGTCTGCTGCCAGCCGCGGTTGCGCGCCCGCGGGGCCGTCCCCTGCGGTGGCCACCGTCGAGTCGTCCATCATGGTCGCGCCGACACGTCCGTCGGCGGGCACCGTCGTGGCGGTCGAGCCGGCGACCGACGCAGTAATTGGCCGTGTCGACTCTGAACAACCGACAACTACGACCAAGATCGCGGCGAGCACGAGCGGGGCGCCACGATGCCGCCGAGCGGCGACTACACGGTTACGGCCCACTGGTTCACTCCCGTCGACTGCCTCAGAGAGCGACGCTTCTCTGGAGAAGGCGGGCTCTTCACCGAAGCCTATGTGCTGAGCGTGCGACCGCGTCCGCTTCGGTTGTTCCCGATGCCAGTTCTGCTGCATGACAGGGGAATCGTTGCTAGATGGCAGTCCTCAAGAACTGTCAGATATGAATCCGCCCATCGCGGAAGCATCCTGTCGTGAGGGTGGGGTGTGCGGCATTGCGACCACCGCCATGGCGGTCGCTGCGGCGATGACGAGTACGCCGGCAAACACTGCGGCCGCACCCGACTGGATGGCCGCCGGACCGACGGATTGGACGTCACCCGGGCCAAAGATCGAATTCGCGATCGCGCCGAACACGGCGACGCCGACAGCACTACCCAGTGAGCGCGCAAACATGTTGTTGCCCGTCACGACGCCGCGTTCGTTCCATTCGACACTGGACTGTGCGGCGATCAGCGTTGGCACCGCCAGCAACCCCATGCCGGCGCCGATCACGAAGCACACCGCTGCCGCGACGGCGACGTTCGGCCGGTGTGCCATCACCGCCAGCCCCGACGATCCGGCGATCACCAGCGTGGCGCCCACCAGTGCGGTCCTCTTGAAACCCCATCGCAGATACAACCTTCCGGCAACGGCCGCAGTGGCCGGCCAGCCGATCGTCAACGCGGCCAGTGCAAGGCCGGCGACGACGGGTCGGACGTGCAGCGAACCTTCGAGATACGTGGGCACGTAGGAGGTCAAACCCATCAGGATGGCGCCGACGCCGAACGCGACGATGGTGGTGGCACACAGAAGTCGGCGGGAGAACACCCACAGGGGCAGTATCGGCTCGGCGGCGCGGCGCTCCACGAGCACGAAGGTCGCCAACAGCACCGCTCCGACCGTGAATGCGCTGATGCTCGGCGCAGAGGCCCATGCCCACGTCTGGCCGCCGCTCAGGATGGCCAGGACCAACGACGTCATCGCCGACGCTAGAAGTAGGGCGCCCAGGGAGTCGACCGTCCGATGCCGGGGGGTGATCCTCTCGTGGAAGTGCCGGTTGAACATCCATGCCGCCAGCAGACATAGCGGAATGTTGATCAGAAACACGCCACGCCAGATCCCCAGCTGTGAGAACACGCCGCCCAGCAGAGGCCCGACGACCGAGGAAATGGCCCACACACTGGCGAGGTAGCCCTGCACCTTGGCGCGTTCGGCCAACGTGTAGAGATCCCCTACGATCGTCATCGCCGTGGGTTGGACGGCACCGGCGCCGAGGCCCTGCACCGCCCGAAAGACGATCAGCGCAAGCATGTTCCACGCTGCAGCGCACAGGATCGAGCCCACCAGGAACAGTGCGATTCCCAGCAGCAGGATCGGTTTGCGGCCGAAGACGTCGGAGAGTTTCGCGTAGATCGGCGTGGTAACTGCTTGTCCCAGAAGGTATGCGGAGAACAACCAGGGGAACTGGTGGAAACCGCCCAACTCGCCGACGATGGACGGTACGGCAGTCGCCAGTACCGTCGAATCGATGGCAACGAGGCCGGTGCTCAGCATGACTGAGATGAGGACCGGTCCGCGCTCCGAGCGGAACCCGATCGCGGCCGTGGACGTCGAACTCACTGCCGGCTGATCCGCAGGCCCGCCCCACGATCACCGCGATACTTGGTGCTCCACGACTCGGTGTTGACGTTCAAACGCCGCGACCCTTCCCGCCGGATGCCCGGACATCTATCAACACGTCTTCGACCCGTGGCCGCTGAGAAGAATTTACGCCCTTCGGCCGGTGCGGCGCTGCCCGGGGCAGCTCGAGTGCGCGCGGATTCGACCTGTCGTTTGGCAGCGCCCGCACGATGCGGTCAGCGGATGACGGATTCCTCCGTGCTGTAGAGGGTCGCCCCTCCGGTGGCGAAGTTGGGCACGTCGGAACTAGCGGCGGCCATCTCAGGGGAGGTGAGCGCGGTCTTCATCGTGTCGGCCGTCTCGAAGCCGAGGGTGGCGACCATGTAGTACGGGGGCTCCCCCCGGCCCAGGGAAGCGCACTTGCCTGTCGTGAAGCTGACCAGCCCAGGCACTTTCAGTGCTAGCGGAACGTGGGTGTTCGTGTAGTAGTCATCGAAGGCGGCCGGGTCGGTGGGTTGGCCGTAACAGACCGATACGTGAAACATTCAGGCCTCCTGGGTGGTGGGCAGTTTGGCGACCAGGGTCAGCACGTCATAGGTAGCCACCGGTGAATCGTCCTGGTTGGTGACCACGGCGTCCCAACGGACCTCACCGTAGTCGGCCGACAGCCGCGGGGTAAGTTGCTTGGCGGTCAGCGTGACCGTCAAGGAGTCGCCGGCCTTGACGGGGGTCAGGAATCGCAGTCCGTCGACACCGAAGTTGGCCAGCACCGGACCCGGGTTGGGTTCGACGAACAGCCCCGCCGCCAGCGAGACCACCAGGTAGCCGTGGGCGACGATTCCGCCGAAGAGCGGATTCTTAGCGGCGGCGTCCGGATCGGTGTGGGCGTAGAAGGTGTCTCCGGTGAACTCCGCGAAGTGCTCGATGTCCTCCAGGCTGACGGTGCGGGGTCCGCCAACGATGGTGTCGCCGATCTTCAGCTCTTCCAATTGCTTGCGGAACGGATGGACAGCGGTCCGATCCCGAGCTGCCCCCTTGGTCCACTGCCCGGTGATGGCGGTCATCATGTCCGGGGACGCCTGAATTGCGGTTCGCTGCATGTGATGCAGGACCCCTCGGATGCCGCCGAGTTCCTCACCGCCGCCCGCTCGGCCAGGTCCGCCGTGCACCAAGGTCGGCAGCGGTGAGCCGTGGCCGGTGGATTCCTTGGCGTCGTCGCGGTCGAGCACCAGCACCCGTCCGTGGTGCGCGGCGATGCCCAAGACGAGCTCGCGCGCCACACCGGGATCGTGGGTGACCACGGATCCGACGAGGCTGCCGTGCCCGCGCGCCGCCAGGGCGATCGCCTCCGGGACGTCGCGGTAGCCGATGACTGTGCTGACCGGTCCGAAGGCCTCGACGTCGTGCACGGCCGCCGCGGCGGCGTCATTGGCCACCAGCAGCAGTGGGGGAAGGAATGCGCCAAGGTCGGCGTCGGCGCCGACGACAGTGAAGTCATCGGGATCACCGCTCACGCGGGTGGTGGCGTCGGTGAGGCTCTTCAACGAGCGCAGCACTTCGTCGCGTTGGGCGATGCTGGCCAACGCACCCATCGTGACGCCCTCGGTGTCGGGGTTGCCGACCACGACCTTGGCCAGGCGCTCCTTGGTGGCGGCGACGACGTCCTCGACCAGATTCGCCGGGACCAGCGCGCGGCGGATCGCGGTGCACTTCTGCCCGGCCTTGGTCGTCATCTCCGCGACGAGTTGTTTGACGTACAGGACGAATTCCGGGGTGTCCGGGGTGGCATCGGGGCCCAGGATCGAGCAGTTCAGGGAGTCGGCCTCCCCGTTGAATCGCACCCCTGACTCCACGACGCGGGGGGATGTGCGCAACTGTGCGGCCGTGGACGCCGACCCGGTGAAGGCGACGAGGTCTTGGCCGTCGAGGTGATCGAGCATGCCGCGCGGGCTGCCGCACACCAACTGCAGCGACCCCTCGGGTAGCAGCCCGGAGTCGATGATGTGGCGGACCATCAGCTCGGTCAGATAGGCAGTCTGGTGCGCCGGCTTGACGATGCTGGGCACCCCTGCCAGGAACGCCGGTGCCAGCTTCTCCAGCATGCCCCAGACGGGGAAGTTGAAGGCGTTGATCTGCACCGCGACACCGGGCCGTGAGGTGTAAACGTGTTGCCCGACGAAGGTTCCCGCCCGACCTAGGGCTTCGGTACCGCCATCGAGATAGACGGTGTCGTTGGGCAGCTCGCGGGTGCCCTTGCTGGCATAGCTGAGTAGCGTCCCGATTCCGCCGTCGATGTCGATCGCCGAATCGCGCTGCGTGGCACCCGTCGCGGTCGAGAGTGGATAGAACTGGTCCTTGTCGGCCATCAGCAGCTTGCCGAGCTCTTTGAGGATGCTGGCGCGCTGGTGGAACGTCAGCTCTCGCAGTGCGGGCCCTCCCACCGTGCGGCCGTGCTCGATCACGGCGGCGAAATCGGGGCTCTCGCCGGAGTACCGGGCCACTTCGGCGCCGGTGACGGCGTTGCGCAGTGCGCCCCCCTCGTCCCCTGCGGTGACCCACTGGCCGGTGATGTAACTCTGCAGCAATGACGCCATGTCCGGTGCACTCCTTTTCCAACCGTCCATTCGTTCGGTAACCACTCTGACAGCGCGCACAACCCCCGTCAAGGAGGTGTTCGACCGAATGTTCGGCTAACGGCAGGGCAGGATGGATCGGATCAGGAGACCCGGAGTCCGTCGAAGATCATCTTGACGACGGCGTCAGCCAGGTCGGCGGCACCGAGACCTCGGCTGGGGCGATACCACTCGATCAGCGAGTTGACGGTGCCGAAGATGAGCCGGCTGGTGAGGTCGGGGTCGGCGTCGGGCCGAATGCTGCCCTCGTCGCAGGCCGCCTGCACGAGCTCGCCCACGATGTGGTCGAACTCGCGCCGACGGGCCAACGCCCGGCGTTCCACCGTGGTGTTTCCGCGGATTCGCAGCAACAGGGTCACGTAGGGAAGCTCCGCCACCAGAACGTGAATGCTTCTGCGGACCAGATTTTCGAGGCGATCGATGGCCGGGCCGGTGGTGGTGTCGGGCTCCTCGGTCGCCGCGAACAGCGCGTCCATCGCCCGGTCAACGGCAAGCCGAAGGAGCTCGGCTTTGCCCGGCACGTGGTGGTAGATCGAGGACTTGCTGATGCCGAGCTTCGCCGAGAGGTGCTCCATGCTGGTGCCGTCGTAGCCGCGTTGGTTGAACACCCCGACGGCGACCGCCAGTAGCGAGTCCAGGTCGTAGCCCGGACGCCCGACCTGTCCGGCGGGGCGAGAAGTGAGAGCGGCCATCGTGGCATTATCTCACCGCCGCGCAGGAAAGCGGCGTCCAGCGCGCGCGCGGAAAATTCACCGAAGGCTTGCTAACCGACCGAAGGGTCGGTTATTAATGGAGTAACGCCGGTGGGAGGTGCATGTGTGAGCGACGACGTTTTTCTGGTCGATGGGGTCCGCACCCCCCAGGGTCGATACGGCGGCATGCTCGCCTCAGTGCGGCCCGATGACCTGGCTGCTCTGGTGGTGGCGGAGGTCGTCTCGCGCAGCGGCGTGAATGGCGAAGCCATCGACGAAGTCATTCTGGGTGTGGCCATCAGGCGGGGGAAGACAACCGTGAAGGCGGTCGCCGCGGACTGGCCACCCTGTGCGTCGGGGTCGGCCAGGGTGTGGCAGTCCTGATCGAGGCAGTGTGACGGGTTTCTCGGTGCTGCGGGTGCAGCAACTCGACGACCGCGTGGTCGTCGAGCTGAACCGACCGCAGGCACGCAACGCCATCAACGCGGCGATGGTCGCCGAACTGCACGACGTGTGCGCCGGGCTGGAACGCACGCCGAAGATCCTCATCCTCGCCGGGACCGGAACCGACTTCGCCGCCGGCGCCGACATCGCGGAACTGCGAGAACGAGGCCGCGACGAAGCGCTCGCCGGCATCAACCGTGCCGTGTTCGACCGCATCGCCGGACTGCCGATGCCCACCATCGCCGCCGTGGAGGGCAACGCCCTGGGCGGGGGCGCCGAGCTGACCTACGCCTGCGACATCCGCATCGCCGGATCCGGCGCGCGATTCGGCAATCCCGAAGCCGGACTGGGCATCCTGGCCGCCGCCGGCGCCAGCTATCGGCTGGCCGAACTGATCGGCAAATCGGTCGCCAAACAGGTCATCCTGGGCGGACGGATCCTCGACGCCGACGCCGCACTGCAGCACGGACTGGTCGCCGAGGTCGTCGAATCCG
>JAVRPF010000391.1:0-10466 GCA_032162385.1 Mycobacterium sp. | reverse complement strand
ACCATCGGCGTGCACGACGACGGCGTCGTCTCCCAGCACCTGTACCGCAACGCCCGCCCCGGCATGGTCGTCGGAATCCAGGGCGTCGGTGGGGAGTTCGTCCTGCCTGCCAATCGGCCGCGGCGCATCCTCTTCGTGTCCGGCGGCAGCGGCATCACGCCGGTGCTAGCGATGCTGCGCACGCTGATCGCCGAGAGCCACACCGGTGAGGTCGCCTTCGTCCACTACGCCCGCAACCCCACCGAGGCGTGCTACCGAGGCGACTTGGCGGCGTTGCCCGGCGTGCGCGTGCTGCACGGCTATACCCGCAGCGTCGATCCTGCCGATCTCGTCGGCCGGTTCGGACCCGATCACCTCGCCAAAGCCATGCCCGATGCGGACGCCGTGTTCGTCTGCGGGCCGCCTGGGCTGGTTGAAGCGGTTCAGGAGCACTGCCGCAACGTCCGCTCGGAGAGCTTCGTCCCGCCGGTGCTCGTCGTGCCGAGCGAGGGTTCGGGGAGCCGGGTGGCGTTCGCCGACTCCGGCGTCGACGTCACCGACGACGGGCGCTCCCTGCTGGAGCAGGCCGAGGCGGCCGGACTGTCGCCAGAGAGCGGATGCCGGATGGGCATCTGCCACACCTGTACCCGCCGCAAGACCAGCGGTGCGGTCAAGAACCTGATCACCGGCGCCGTGTCGACGGCCGACGAGGAGGACGTGCAGATCTGCGTGACCGCCCCCGTCGGTGACGTCGAGCTGGCGCTCTAGGAAAGGAGTTCGTCATGACTGCCATGCTCGAAAACACAATCGAAAAAATCATCGACGACACTGAGAATCCCGCCAAGGCTCAAGCAGCCGTCATCAAGATCGTCGCAGGCAAGACCGTCACCATGACGCCCGAGCAGGCCGACGCCTTCGGCCGCGAGCTCGATGCGATCAAGGAACGCGTGATCGCCGACCTCGGCGAGCGCGACGCCACCTACATCCGCGGCGTCATCAAGGCTCAGCGTGCTCTCGAAGTCGGCGGCCGGGCCATGCTGTTCGCCGGCATCCTGCCACCCGCGTGGGTCGCGGGAACCACGATGCTGGCGTTGTCGAAGATCCTGGACAACATGGAGATTGGCCACAACGTCATGCACGGCCAGTACGACTGGATGGGCGATCCCGCGCTGACGAGCCGCAACTTCGAGTGGGACTCGGCCTGCCCCAGTGACCAGTGGCGGCACTCGCACAACTACCTGCACCACACCCACACCAACATCGTGGGCATGGACCGCGACATCGGCTACGGCATCCTGCGGATGAGCGAGGACCAGCGCTGGAAGCCGTACTTCCTGGGCAACCCGGTCTATGCGTTCCTTCTGATGGTGCTGTTCCAGTACGGCGTGGCCCTGCACGAGCTGGAGACCGAGCGCATCCGCTCCGGAGAGATCACCCTGGCCGACAAGCGCGAGATCCTGGCGGGCATCTGGCACAAGGTTCGCCGCCAGTCGGCCAAGGACTACGTGGCCTTCCCGCTGCTGGCCGGCCCGTGCGCCCCGTTCGTGTTCACCGGCAATCTGACCGCCAACCTGCTCCGCAACGTCTGGTCGTACGCCATCATCATCTGCGGCCACTTCCCGCACGGCACACAGGAATTCACCAAGGCGGAGACCGAGAACGAGAGCCGCGGAATGTGGTACGTCCGTCAGGTCCTCGGCTCGGCGAATCTCACCGGATTATCCCCCCGTCGCTCCGCTCGCCCCGATTCGGCAAAGCTCTTCCACATCCTGAGCGGCAACCTGTCGTTCCAGATCGAGCACCACCTGTTCCCCGACATTCCGGCGCACCGGCACGCCGAGATCTCCGAAGAGGTGCAGGAGATCTGCGAACGATACGGCGTGCCCTACAACAAGGGCCCGCTGCCCAAGCAGTTCGCCACCGTAGTGCGCAAGATCGTCAAGCTCGCCCTGCCGGGCTGATCACGTCTGGTCGACCGGGCACCAGAACGACACGCGCTCGCCGTGGGCATCTGACTCGATCGTCGTGCCGCAGCGCCGGCAGGCCCGCCCGGCTCGGCCGTAGACCCACAGGTCGCGGCCGGGCCGGGTGTCGCCGGTAGTGGCCCGGTTGACCCGGGACCGGTTGAGCCACAGCATGTCCCGGGCCCGCTGGACCATTCGGAGCGGGTCCCGCACGGCACTCACGGGCGTGGTGGGGAGGTGGCCGGTGACGAAACACAGCTCGTTGGCATAGACGTTGCCGATACCCGCCATCACCCGCTGATCGAGCAGCGTCTCGGCCAGCGGCCGGTCGGGATCGGCGACCAGATTCGTCGCGGCGGTCCTGGGTTCCCAATCGGCACCGAGCAGGTCGGGACCCAGATGAGCGACGGCGTCCTGATCGAGTCGACGCTCCAGGATCTCCAGCACACCCAGGTCGACGCCCGCGACGCGAATGTCGCTGGTTTCTAGGATGATCCGGATCTTGTGGGCGGGCACTCGCCGGAGCTGGCCGCCAATCAACCAGGCGCCGTCCATCTTCAGGTGCGAGTGGATGCTGGCGTCACCGACCCGGATGAACAGGTGCTTGCCGCGGCTCAAGACCTCGTCGACGGTGTCACCCGCGAGGTCGACGGCGGCGAATCGGGGCACCCGGACGTCGCAACGGGTGAGTGCCTTACCCTCGAGCGCTTTCCGCAGCGTGGCAGCGATCCGGTACACGGTGTCGCCCTCGGGCATTCGCGTCACCCTCCGTTCGCCGCACCGATCTCCTGATAGAACGCTACATGCGCTGCCGCAGCCCCATCCCAGCCGAACGAGCGCGCGAATGTCATGCCGGGGTCGCGGCGGAGGTCGAAGTCGCCATCGAGTGCCCCGCGCAGCGCGGTCGCCATGGACGGTACGTCGGCAGCGAACTCCACCTGGTCACCGAACACCTCGCGCAGCACCGGCAGGTCACGCGCCACCACGGGCACACCCGCGGCGAGCGCCTCCATGGCCGCCAAGCCGAAGCCCTCCTTGACGGACAGGAACGGCAGCACCGCCGCACCGGCGACCAGGCCGGGCATGTCGTGATCCTCGACGGTGCCGAGCATGATCGGGCGGAGTCCGAGTTGCGTGGCGCGGACGTCGAACTCGTCACGGTAGGCGCGGTAGTCGAACAGCGTCTCGCCGCCTGCGAACACCAGCTTCACGTCGCGACGACCCAGCGCGGCATACGCCTCGAGCAGGTCGATGCTGCCCTTGCGCGGCTCGATACCGCCCACCGCCAGGACGTACGTACCGAACCGGGCCCGCCACGGTGTCGGGTCCGCCGCCGCGAACCGTGGCCAGTCCACGCCGTTGGGTATCACCACCGGATTGCGGCCCCAGCCGCTGCGTACCTCGGCGGCGACGGCAGCCGATACGCACACGTGTGCGTAGGGCCGGGTAATCGCGCGGTCGTGGCAGGCGGCCAGTTCGGGCGTAGTGAAGGTGTCGAGGTGATGAACGGTGCGGATGCACCTGATCGGCCCGGGCACCGCGTTGGCGCTGATGCAGTCCTGCGCGTGGACGACGTCGTAGGTCTCGGGTTCGGTGGTCAACGCGGTGGCGAGCACGGCGATGGACCGCATGATGCGCGGGCCAACGGCCTCGTCCTCGATGGCAGGGAAGGGCACCGCGCGCACGGTCACGGCAGCGTCGACGGGACGGTAGAACGTAGTGTCGCCGCCGCGCCCGAGCGTCCACACCGTGACGTCCTGACCGGCCCGCGCCAGCGCCTCGGCCAGCGCCAGCGTATGCACCACCCCGCCGCGCGGCTTGGTGGAGTAGGTCAGAAGCGCGATCCGCACGTCAGGTCACGCTGACGTGGTACGAGCCGGTCTGGCGTTCCCGCAGGTGGTTGAGAACCGTTCGGGCCCTGGCGATCTCCGCCACGACGTCGATGTCGGCAACGGCAAGGCCGCCCTTGGACCAGGTCTTGGCCACGATGTTCCCGCCGGGGTCGACGACCTTGGCCTGACCCAGGAAGCGCAGCGAGCCGGTGATGCCGGTGAGGTTGGACGATGCCAGCACCACTTGGTTCTCGGCGGCCCTGGCCATGTCGTACAGGTCGAACAGCCGGGCCTGACGGTCGTTGGGCATCCGCGCCGCGCGGTCGGTCACGCTGGCCGGCCACGCCGAAAGGGCGGTGATGATCTGGGCGCCGCCGAGCGCCAGCGTGCGCGCCGACTCGGGGAACGTCTTGTCGTAGTCGATCAGCATGCCGATGCGCCCCACCGGGGTGTCGAACGGCTCGAAGCGGTCGCCGGCGGCGTAGATGACGTTCTCGCGAGCCGGCTGATGGACCTTGCGGTGCCGGCCAAGGATGCCGTCGCCGCACAGGCACGCCGCGGCGTTGTACACGGCGCCTCCGTCCCGTTCGGCGTACCCCACGCACACCACCATCGGCCCGGCCAGTCGGCACAGCTCGTGCAGCTCCGGCGCGTTCGGATCCAGCGCGGGCGGACGTTCGCCTTGCGACGGGTTGCTCAGGCTGCCGATGTACCCGCCCAAGGTGGCGTCGGGCAGCACCAGCAGGTCGATCGATTCGCGTCGCAGCCGTTCGATGATGCCGCGCAGTTTCTCCATCGACCGGTCGATGTCGCGGCCGAAGTGCGCGGCCATCGCGGCGATCCTCATGCCGCGTGCGTCTTCTCGTTCTTGGGGTTCGCCGCGGCGCCGACGATCTGGCCGTGCAGGTGCTCCGCATCGCGGCCCACCGACGCGAACCGGCCCGATCCCCAGGTGTGCAGCCATGGCAGACCCAGGAAGTACAGACCGGGCACCGCCGTCACGCCCCGGTGGTGGCAGACCTGCCCCTCCCCGTCGAACACCGACGCGCGCAACCAGGAGTAGTCCGTCGCGAAGCCAACGCACCAGATCACCGAGGTGATGCCGGCGGCCCGCAGATCCAGCGAGGTCGGCTCGGACGCCGGCCGCCACACCGGCACGTACCGCATTTCGCGCGGGGCGTCGATGCCCTCGCGGTCGATGTACGCGTCGATCAGATCCTTGATGCTTTCGGCAACGGCGTCGGCGGAGTCGAGGTTGTGCTCCAATGTCGGTGCGAACGTCAGCACCGCGTCGTCGACCCCCACCAACCGGCCGTAGAGCGCCATGCCTTCGAGTGCGAACGCCCGTAGGTCGATGTCACGGCCTCCACCGCGGCCCGTCATGTAGTGGTTGGTGTTCTCCCGCTTGGCGATTCCACCGGCTTGCGCCTCGATCGACACGTCATAGGTGCCCATCTGCGACAGCCACGCCACGCAGTCGCGACCCCGGTAGAACCGGGCGCACCGCGGTGCGGTGCCGGTGACCAGGTGCACGGCCCGGCCCTGCAGATGCAGGTCCTCGGCGATCTGCGCACCGGACTGCCCGGAGCCGACGATCAGCACGGCGCCGTCGGGCAGTTGATGCCCGCCGCGGTAGTCGGCCGAGTGCAGGCCGAGGACGTCGCGCGGCAGGCGATCGGCCAGTCGCGGCAGCTTCGGCTTCTGATAGCCGCCGGTGGCAACCACCACCTGCTCGGCGTGTAGGGCCCCGGCGGACGTGTCGACGTCGAAGCCGCCCTTCACGGCTTGATGCAGGCCGGTGACCGTTACGCCCTCGCGTACGGGTGGCCCGAACGACTCGGCGTACTCGACGACGAACTGGTGCACCTCTTCGCGACTCATGAAGCCGTGCGGCTCGCCGCGGTCGTACGGGAAGCCCGGCAGATCGCACTGCCAGTTGGGTGTCACCAGCGTGAAGTTGTCCCATCGGCGGTCCCGCCAGTCATGGCCGATCGAATCACGTTCCAGCACGACGTGATCGATCCCGGACTGGGTGAGGTGCCACGACATCGAGAGGCCGGCCTGGCCCGCGCCGACGACGACGACCCGGTGCGGCTCGGGCAAGGTCATGACAGCGCCTCCCGCCCTGGCGCCATGCCGACGACGGTCACCGTGCCGTCGTCATACCGGCTGCGGGACCGCACTAGTGCCTCGATCGACGCAGCGGCCGAGGTGCAGACGAAGCCGAACTTGACCAGCACGCGCTCACTCGCCTGGTTCAGCGCCTTCGTGCTGCGCGCCATGAAGTCGTCGATCGGGTAGTCGGTCTGATCTGCCAGGAAGTCGTGCATCACCAGCGACGGGGAATAGCACTGCTGCGTGACACCGTCGGGCCAGCGCACCGTGAACGTCATCTCAGGCATGGGCCGGCTCGCTGAACAGATCGAGGATCGAACCGTAGGCGTCGGGTCTGCGGTCGCGGAGGTGGTACATGCCGCCGCCCCGGGCCATCCCGATCCGGTCCTCGACGTCGACCGTCGCGGTGGCCACGCCGGGCTGCACGCCGGTGGTGGCCAGCACGTCGCCGCCGGGTCCGACGATCTTGGCGCTGCACACGAAGCGCAACGAGCCGAACGTGCCCGCCTGGTTGGAGGCCACCCACACCACCTGGTTCTCCAACGCGCGGGCGCAGTCGAAGATGTCGAACCGGTGCTTCCACCGGTCGTCCTCGAGGTTGGGCACGGTCGCGGTGCGCGACGTCGGCCAGGCCGACAGCGACGCGATGATCTCGGCGCCGTCCAGGGCCAGCGCGCGGGCCGCCTCCGGGAACGCCTTGTCGTAGCAGATCTGCATGCCCATCCGGCCGACCGGCGTGTCGAACGCCCGATACGCCGAACCGGCCTGGTAGCAGAGGTTTTCACCGAGCGGCTGGTGGACCTTGCGGTAGGAGCCCAGGATGCCGTCGCCGGTCAGGGTGACCGCGGCGTTGTACCGCTCGTCGCCGTCGGCTTCGCAGAACCCGAGCGTGACCACCAGGTCACCGGCCATGGCGCGCAGCCGGGCGAATTCGGGTGCGTCGAGCGCGAACGCGGGCGGCAGTGCCTTGCGGCGGCGCTCGCGTTCCTCCGCGGTCTCGTCGCCGCCGCCGAGGCTGGGTAGGTAGCCACCCAGGCACGCTTCGGGCAGCACCAGGAGGTCGGTTCCCCCGGCCTTGGCGTCGTCGATGAGCGCGCCGATGGTGGCGAAGCACTGTTCGATGTCGCGGCCGAATTGCGCTGCGGCGGCCGAGATGACGGTGGGGGTCATGAGTCTTCCTGTTCTGCAGGGGCCAGCCCGGTGACGGTTTCACCGATGGCCGAGGTGGTTTCGCCGTCGGGCCACCGGATGGTGACCAGTGGACCGGCGGCGACGCGGGCCAAGAATCCGCCGCACGTCTTGGCGGTCGCGGGGGCGGGGTTGGCGACGGGCCGGCCAAGGGCGTCGGCGGTGACCATCGCGAATCCGGGGAAGCAGGTCAGCCAATCACCCATCGATGCCCCCGCGGGCCGTGGCACGTCGGCGATGTCGATGACCGCGGAGCATCCGCTGGCCTCCGCCATCATGCCGACGGTGCCCACCAGCCCGGCCATGCTGACGTCCTTCGCGGCGTGCGGAGCGGTGTCGGCAACGACGCGGGACAGCCGCCGCAGGTCTGCGGGATCTCGGTGTGACGTCGAATCCCATTGTTGCCCGCGGTAACCCGAACGCCAGCCACCGGCCAGGTCGGCGGTGACGGTGAGAACGTCGCCGGGCAGAGCGCCGCCGCCGGGGATGGGATTCTCCGTGCGGCCGAGTGCGGTGACGCTGAGCGCGGCGGGCACACCCACCTGCGTGTGCCCACCGAGCACGGGGACGTCCCATGCCCGCGCGGCGTCGGCCAGTCCGCGCACGATGCGGGTCACCTGCGATGCGCTCGGCGCTCCGACGGCGTCGAGCATGCCGATCGGCGTCGCTCCCATGGCAGCCAGGTCGTTGAGGTTGACCAGGGCGGCACACCATCCGGCCCACTCGGGGTCACGGGCCACCATCGACGGGATGATCGCGTCGCAGGCGGCGACCATGCCTGCGGCAGGGTCACCGACGGGTACTCCGTCGTCGCCGCGGAAGCGGGCCGGTCCCATCCCCTCCGGATGCGTGGCGAACGGTTGCAGCACGTCGGCGAGCATCGCCTTGGTCGCCGCCGCCAACCGGGCGAACCGGTCGATCGGCCAGCAGACCCTCAGGTGCGGTGCACCGCCGATCTGACAGCGGCCCAGAGTAATCCACCCGAGCTCGGCGAACAACCGCTGGTAGCGCTCCTGGATGGTGGCCTCGAACCGCAGCACGCCGTTGGCATCGGCCCACGCGCATGCGGCGCGCACCAGAGCGCGACCGATCCCGCCGCCGCGGGTCGTCGGCGCCAGCACCAGGCGGCTACCGGTCCACCAGCCGAGATCCGCCTCGAGCACGGGGGCGAGGCGTACTCCGCCCAGCAGATCGCCGTCGGCGCCAACCGCGACCAGCGCCGTGGTCCCCGGACGGGTGTCGGCGTCGTCGTGGTCCGTGCGGTCGAACAGGCGCTGGGTGTCGACGAACGTGTACCGGCGCAACGCGTCGTACTCAGCCCGGATGCGCGCGGGTTGCTCGTCGAGCGTGGTGATCAGGTAATCCCGCTGGGGGGCCGGGGATTCGCCCGACAGCAGTGACACCAGGAGGTTGTCGGTCATGGCTAGGCCCCCGCGGCGGAGAGCAGACTGCAGGCGCCGCACGCCGCACATCCCGCCTCCTGATCGGCGCCGGACATGTCGGCGGCCAGGAGTAGTTCGGCCACCCGCTCAGTCACGTCGGCGACCGTGTCGGCCTGCGGTGGTGTCGCTCCGTCGCGGGTGGCCAGCGAATCGGCCAACGGGCGGAACGGCACGACGAACGGGTAAACCCCCAGATCGATCAGTTCGCCTGCCGCCGTGACGATCTCGTCAGCGGTGTCGCCAAGCCCGATGAGCAGGTAACTGGACACCCGGTTGCGGCCGAACACCCGCACCGCCTCGATCCACGACCGGCGGTAGTCGTCCAGCGGCACCGTCGCCTTGCCCGGCATCCAATGGGCCCGCACGTCGTCCGTCATCGATTCCACGTGGATGCCGATGGCGGTGGCTCCCGCGGCCTTCAGGTCCGCGATCACCGACAGATCGGCCGGTGGCTCGCACTGCACCTGAATCGGCAGACCGGGCACCGTGCGGCGCACCGCCCGCACGCACGCCGCGAGATGTGTTGCGCCGCGGTCGGGTCCGTAGGTGGTTCCGGTGGTCATCACCAGTTGCCGAATGCCGTCGAGGCGCACCGCCGCGGCGGCGACCTCGGCGATCTGTTCGGGTGTCTTCACGCCGATGGTGTCGCCTGCGTACAGCGACTCCTCGATCGTGCAGAACCGGCACCGCTCCGACCGGCTGTACCTCACGCATTTCTGGATCACCGTGGTGGCAAGGACGTTGGTGCCGTGCAGGCGGGCGATCTTCTCGTAGCTCACCCCGTCGGCCGTGGCGAGATCGTAGAACCGGGGCCGCCGGACCGGTTCGACCTCGACGCCGATGTCGGTCCCGTCGAGCAGAACCCGACCGTCGCCGATGGTGAACTCGCTGAGCGGATTCAGTGGAATCGTGGCGCCATTGCCTGCGATGCTGACGTGACCGTCGTCGGACGGCCCGGCGCCGGAGCGCCGCGAGACCGGTGCCACCATGCGCGCCCCGCGCACGGCGAGCTCGGCGCGGATGCGCAGGCCAGGACCGGTGGTCAGTTGGACGGAGGGCATGCCGGGTCCTAGACCATGTACGTGGAGTTGATGATCGCGCCCTTGCGCGCGTAGTGGATGACGGCGTCCTGCACGTCGAGCGGGTGCGCGGGGATGACACCCTCGATCAGGTCCTCCTCGCGGCCTCCGTGCAGGGCAAGGCCGAACCGGCAGCAGAACACCGTGCCCCCTCCTTGATGAACGTGCCGAGGGCGTCGTTGATGTTCTGCTCGCCGGGGAATCCGCTGTCGCCGGTGGTGGGAAAGCCTCGGGTGGCAAGGCAGTTGATCGCGCCAGGGCCGTAGAAGTAGATGGCCGACTCGAACCCCTTTCGCAGCGCACGGGTGGCCTGCAGCACCGCGACGAAGCTCACCGACGACTCGTGGGCGATGCCGTGCACCAGGGTGAAGTAGGTTTCGCCGCCGGTCGCCTGGTAGTCGGGGAAGATCTTGGTGCCGCCGTAGATGTTGCTGCCCTTCGGCAGCGACGGGTGGGGGATCTCGCCCAGCGACTTGGCGATGTTCGCCGCGATGGTGTCATCGATCTCGGTGGTGTCGGTCATGTGCGGGCTCCTGGTCGGGCTTGTGATGAGCACGGTGCGATTTCTCGCCGTCAACACCATTTAGGCCCTGGATTGCTTCCGAATGGTTTCATCGGGAACAACAGGTTGTTTCCGAAACCTCACGGTCCGATAAATGAATGGCAAATCGAAAGATACTGCCGCACAACGGTTGTGCGCAATTTGCCGATAACGGGCAGTGGACACATCTGGTGCGAGTTTACTCGGCGAAACATGCGACGAGCGCTCGGCCCACGGCGACGTTACGACCGGGTCATGCGCAGTTACATCCGGAACACATTCACTTCACGCCGTGCAACGGGGCTACGAGGTGAGTCGCAGCGACA